>CAMAHM010000006.1 GCA_945834535.1 uncultured Sutterella sp.
CACGCGGCTTATATCCCCGCCGTGAACGACGGGGCTTTACGCCGCTTATGGGTAATCTGCAGGACACTTTCGCTTTTTCTTTGCGTCCGCCTCATGTCCGACCGCTACACTGAACAAATGCGCCTGGAGCTCGCGCAGCAGATTGCCGCGCAGATTGCCGACAACCGCGCTGACTGGGTGCGCGCCAAGAACTCCGTGCTTGAACGTGCGCTGAGCACGCTGGGGCGATCGGCCGCAGCCGCCATGCCGTCCAACGCGCAGATCGAGTCTGCCGTGCGCGCTCATTTTGCCCTCTTTGATCCCGAAGAACACAAGAGGGTGTTGCAGCGCAAAAGGACTTTGGCGCTTGAGCTGCTTGGGGCCTTGGACGCGTTTGACGTCTTTCTTGCGGGGGCCGTGCTCAACGGTGCCGCTCATGAAGACTCGGTCATCGTACTCGAAGCCTTTTGCGACGACCCCAAGGCTCTTGAAGCTGCACTCATGGACGCCGGGCTCGCTTTTGAAGCCGTCGACGCTCCGCAGAGCAACATGCCCGATCCTATGGAAAGTCTGGGACTTCTCGTGCCCGTTCGCGGCGGCTGTGAAGCCGTACGCATCGACGTCTACGAGACGCGCGACAGGAGCCGCAATCCCTACCGCAGTACGCCCGACGCCAATCAGACCGATGCCGAGGCTGCGGGGCGCGTCGATCGGCGCACACTCGCCGAACTTTTGCGGCGGTAAATCACACCGTCTGTCCGGCTTCATCCTTACGGATGGTTTGAGGGGGCTTTACGGGTTATCCCGCACTGCACCAGTTGCGTTTTACCCTCATTTACCGCGAAAATAACGAAAAACTTGCGTCAATTAGATGCTTTTAGCGCCAAATAGTGACGAAACAGTCTTTTGGCGTCCTTTTCGCATTCCAACGCCCCCGCCCGCATGCGGATGTGTGCGTTGTCTTTTATCGAATATTTCTAAGACTTACTTATCATGGATCTTCGCAAACTCAAGACTCTGATCGATCTGGTCAGCGAAAGCGGCGTGGCCGAACTCGAAATTACCGAAGGTGAAGATCGCGTCCGCATCGTCAACCGTCAGGCCGCTCAGGCCGTTGTTCCGACGGCGGTGCCGACCGTTGCGGTGCAGCCCGTCGCCACCGCCCCCGCGCCGAGCGCTCCGGCCGCTGCGCCCGTTGCAGCCGACGAACCCAAGCAGACGATCAACTCTCCCATGGTCGGCACTTTCTACCGTGCCCCGAGCCCCGGCGCCACGCCCTTTGTCGATGTCGGTCAGCGCGTCAAGGCGGGCGACACGGTGTGCATCATCGAAGCCATGAAGCTTCTCAACGAAATCGAAGCCGAAACGGACGGCGTGATTCAGGAAATTCTGGTCGACAACGGAGCTCCCGTGGAATTCGGCCAGCCTCTCTTTGTCATTGCCTAAAACGCCCCTTCGGGCCGGCCCGGCGGACGTCCGCAGACCGAGCCCGACAGCGCGGCATCGTTGAAACGCTCCGACATTTCGACTTATGTTTGGAAAGATTCTTATTGCCAACCGCGGCGAGATTGCGCTTCGCATTCAGCGCGCCTGCCGCATGCTCGGCATCAAAACCGTGGCCGTTCACTCGGTGGCCGACAAGGACGCCATGTACGTGCGTCTTGCCGACGAAAGCGTCTGCATCGGTCCGGCCCAGTCGAGCGAAAGCTATCTCAACATTCCGGCCATCATTTCCGCGGCGGAAGTGACCGACGCCGAAGCCATTCATCCCGGCTACGGCTTTTTGTCTGAAAACGCTGATTTTGCCGATCGTGTGGAAAAGAGCGGCTTTGCCTTCATCGGCCCGCGCGGCGACACCATTCGCCTCATGGGCGACAAGGTCAATGCCAAGAACGCCATGATTGCCGCAGGCGTGCCCTGCGTGCCCGGCTCGGACGGCGCCCTTCCGGACGATCCCAAGGAAATTCTCGCCATCGCCAAACGCGTCGGCTACCCCGTGCTCATCAAGGCAAGCGCGGGCGGCGGCGGTCGCGGCATGCGCGTGGTGCGCACCGAGGCTGCCCTCATCAATTCGGTCAACCTTACCAAAACGGAAGCCAAGGCGGCTTTTGGCTCGGACAAGGTTTACCTTGAAAAGTTTTTGGAAAATCCCCGGCACATTGAGATTCAGGTGCTTTCGGACAACTTCCAGAACGCCGTACACCTTTATGAGCGCGACTGCTCGATGCAGCGCCGCAATCAGAAGGTGGTCGAAGAGTCGCCCGCTCCCGGCATTGCCCGCAAGCTCATCGAAAAACTCGGTGCGCGATGCGTTGATGCGTGCCGGCGCATCGGCTACCGCGGCGCGGGCACGTTTGAATTTCTGTACGAAAACGGCGAGTTCTACTTTATTGAGATGAACACCCGCGTGCAGGTCGAACACCCCGTCACCGAATTTGTGACCGGCGTCGACATCATTGCCGAGCAGATCCGCATCGCCGCCGGCGAGCGTTTGTCCTTCAGGCAGCGTGACATTACCCCCAAGGGGGCCGCAATCGAATGCCGCATCAACGCAGAGGACGGCTTTACCTTCCGTCCCTCGCCGGGCAAGGTCACCCGCTGGCATATGCCCGGCGGCCCGGGCGTGCGTTTGGACAGCCACGTCTATGCGGGCTATACCATTCCGGCGCACTACGACAGCATGATCGGCAAGCTGATCTGTTACGGCGACACCCGCGAGCAGGCGCTTGCCCGCATGCAGGTTGCCCTCTCGGAAATTTTGGTCGAGGGCATCAATACCAACGTGCCGTTGCACCGACAGATTCTGTCGGATCTCAAATTCATGCAGGGCGGCACCAGCATCCACTATCTTGAAGAGCGCCTTGCCGAGTGGCAGGCCGTGCGCAAGGAGAAATAAGCCCATGCTGCGTGAGATCAAACTGCTGTGCGACGAGCGCAGCGCCGAAGGATTCGGCGACCTGCTCATGGACGCCGGCGCCGTGAGCGTGACGATTGAAGACGCCGATCGCGATCTGCCCGACGAGCGTCCCCTTTACGGCGAACCCGGACTCGAGCCCGAGACGCTTGCCTGGAACCGCTCGCGCCTGAGCATTCTCGTGCCCGAAGAATTCGACGCCGAGACGGCCGTTGCTCTGGCAGCCAAAAGCATGGGCATTGAGGTGCCCGCGATTGAGTCGGATGAGCCGCTGCCCGATGAAAACTGGGTCAAGATCACACAGGCGCAGTTCGGACCAACCAAAGTGAGCGATCGCCTTTGGATTGTTCCGAGCTGGCACGAACCGCCCGATCCCTCGGCCATCAACATCCGCCTCGACCCGGGCGTAGCCTTCGGCACCGGTTCACACCCGACCACGCACCTGTGTCTGCGCTGGCTTGACGCCAACGTTGCTTCCAACGACCGCGTGCTCGACTACGGCTGCGGCACCGGCATTTTGGCCATTGCTGCCGCCAAGGTCGGCGCCGGTGTCGTCAAAGGCACGGACATCGATCCGCAGGCCGTGGAAGCGGCCTCGCGCAACGCCCGGGAAAACGGCGTGGAAGCGACCTTCGTACTTCCGAAGGATTTGGCAGAGGAGCGCTTTGACGTCGTTGTCGCCAACATTCTCTCCAATCCCCTCAAGTTCCTCGCGCCCGCGCTTCTGGGCCGCGTCGCCGAAGGCGGGCGTCTCGTTCTGTCGGGCATACTCGCCCGTCAGGCCGAAGAAGTGATCGCCGTCTACCGTGAAGTCGATCCGACCGTGGAACTCTCCGTCTGGGCCGAAGAGGAAGGCTGGGTCTGCATTGCAGGCCGCCGTACCCGCTGACACGCCGCGGATTCGGGGCGCGCGCTCTGCCCGCCCGCAGCACGAGCGCGCACAACATGGCACAAGGCCGTTAGAATCTCGGGATTTGGGAGTGCGGCTTTTCCGCACTTCGGTTCGGATTGACTTTAGGACAGTGTGACTTCCCCATGGCTTTAGTAACGCGTTGCCCCTATTGCGGTGCCGTCTGGCTGCTTGCCGACCGACAAACGGCCGAACAGGGTCCCGTCAGATGCTCGGCCTGCCGCAACAGCTTTGACGCCACCCGCGAGATGATGCTCGTGGCCGATGCGATGTTTCCGAATCTGCCCAAGCCCTCGCATGCCGTCGCAGCAACGCCTGAAGCCGACCGCAGTTCGATTGTCGAACCCGCCCCCGCCCAGCCCGAGCCCGGGGAGCAGCCGATGCGTCTGCAGCCCTTTGTCGGGCATGCCGAGACCCTGCGCGCAGTGACGCCGCCCATTGAACCGCTCCCGAGACTGCAGCCGCATGCGGCAGGCGATAGTCTTTCCGCGGAGCCCGTCACCGAGCCTGAGAAGCCTCGTGAATCCGGCGCAGCTCCCGCTCCCGTGCCGACACCGCAACCCGCGCCCCCGGTTGCCGAGCCCAAACCTGAGAAGACTGCGGACGAGCCGGCAGAACCCGCACTCGTCAAGACGGAAGAAGCCAAACCTGCTCCCGTCGCCGTTCAGTCCGCAGCGACCAACGAGAAAACCGAACCCGCAGCTCAAACTCAACCTCAGACGGTGCCCGTTACCCCCGTTCGTCCCGACGAGAGGTGCGAGCCGCACCTGCCCGGCCGTGTGCCCGCCGCAGGCGGCACGATGCAGCGCACCTCGGACATTCAGCAGATCATTCCGGCGCAGAACAACCGCCGGCCGACGGTCGTGCGCAGCGTTGCGCGCCGTCAGGAAAAGCGCAAGACCAAGACCGGATCGGGTTGGTCGAGCTTTCTGCTTCTTGTGTTGCTTCTGATCATTTTGGCCGGCATCGGCGCCGTGGCCGTCAACCAAAAGATTATGGACGCCTTCCCGCAGACGCGCCCCGTCTTTGACGAGCTCTGCGGCCGCATCCCCTGCCCCGGCTATTTTCTGCGCGATCCCTCGGCATTCGTTGTGAGCAAAACGACGCTCAGAAACGTTGACGAATCGGGCAACTATGCGCTTGAAATCACCATCATCAACGGCTCTAACGTTGCTCAGGGCGTTCCCTATCTGGAACTCGAACTGCTGGACGACGACAACGGCGTGCTCCTCAAAAAGACCATGAGCCCGGACGACTACCTCAAGGACCCCTCGGCCACCAAAAGTCTTGCACCCAACCGCTCGCTCTCGATCCGCGTCACGTTGCAGACCAACGTCACGCCTGCGCGCTGCACTGTCCGAGCCGTCTATCCCAACAATTAACACTCACCTGAACCGGAGAACGACACCATGTCCGTCATGATCAGCGGCTCCATTGCCTACGACAATATCCTGCACTACTCGGGGCGCTTTAGCGACCAGTTCGTTGCCGAAAGCCTGGACCACATCAACCTGACGTTCGTCACCGACTCGATGATCCGCAACTACGGCGGCTGCGCCGCCAACATCGCCTACGGCCTCAAGATGCTCGGCGGCGATCCCATTCTCACGGGCGCGGTCGGCACCGACGGATCCGAATACCTGTGGCGCCTCGAAGAGATGCTCGGCATCAAAACCTCGGTGGCCAAGTTCAACGACTGCTTCACCGCGCAGTGCTTCGTGACCACCGACCAAACCGGTGCTCAGCTTGCTACGTTCAACCCGGGCGCCATGTTGCGCTCGCACGAAGCCCCGTTCCCGGAAGGCGATATTGAACTGGCGATCGTTGCTCCCGACTGCAAGCGCGCCATGGTCGAACGCATGAACGCCTGCGCCAAGAAGGGCATCCCCGTGCTCTTTGACATCGGCCAGGGTGTTTCCCAATTTGAAGGCAGCGAAATTCCCGCCCTCGTCGAAAAGGCCACCTGGATGGCTGCGAGCACCTACGAAATGGATCTCATCGCCCGCAAGAGCGGCCTGACGGCCGCCGACATTGTCAAGCGCGTCAAGGCGCTCGTCGTGACCGACGGTGAAAAGGGGGCCGTGCTGTACGAAGGCGACCGCCAAGTGCACATTCCCGCCTGCCACGTGGAAAATGCACTCTACCCGGTCGGCGCCGGCGACGCGTTCCGCGCCGGTCTCATCTTCGGTCTCACCAAGGGCTGGGACTGGGTCAAGATCGTGCGCGCGGCCTGCGTGACGGCTTCCTTCAAGGTGCAGAGCCCCGGCGCGCAGAACTTCAAGTTCACGGCCGAAGAGTTTGCCGCCCGCTATGAAGCGACCTACGGGGAAGCTCTTTAACAACTTTAAATAAGAATTTAAAGTTCCACGAACGGCGTCCGATGACTCATTTCGGACGCCGTTTTTGTTTAGACGGCCGCGCGTTTTTTCTGCAGTCGATCGCGCAGCAAAATGGCCGCCAGATTCATGGCAAACACGAGAAGCACCAAAAGCAACCCCGTGCCGTACTGCATGGGCCGCGTCTTCTCGATTTCAGTTCCGGCCGTAGCGAGCACATACATGTGGTAGGGCAGTGCCATCACCGAACTCATCACAGATTCAGGCAGTTTAGGGGTGTAGAACACCGCCGCCGTAAACATCACGGCGCTCGTCTCCCCCGCTGCACGGGCTACGGCCAAAATGGCGCCCGTGAGAATGCCGGGCAGTGCCGCAGGAAGCACCACGCGACCGATGGTCTGCGAAGGCGTAGCACCGAGCGCAAGGCTTGCGTCTCGCCAGGCGCGTGGCACCTGTTTGAGGGCCTCTTCGGTCGTGTTGATAATCACGGGCAGCGTCAGAACCGCCAGCGTCAGAACGCCCGAAAGAAGACTCACCTTAAAGCCTAAAGCCGTCACGAAGAAGGCCAGCCCGAAAAGGCCGAAAACGATCGAGGGAACGCCCGCCAGATTGGCGACGGACAAACGGATGATGTCCTTCACCGGACCGTTGCGGCCGTATTCGTTGAGCCACACGGCGCAGGCCACGCCCAACGGCAGGGCGATGATGATGGCGCCGGCAGCTAAAAGAAACGTGCCCACAAGACACGGAAAGATTCCACCCTCGGTCATCATGCTTTTGGGCGAATCAAAAAGAAACGTCCAGCTCAGAGCTTTTGCGCCGTGCATGAGAAGAAACACGCAGGCCGTTACCAGAGCTGCGCAGTTGATGAATGCTGCCAGTCGCAGACTCCCGAAAGCGACGATTTGACGCAGCGTGCGCGCACGGCGATGCTCTCGCACTGCGCGGGTATAAGCATCATTATTCCGATGCATGATTCCTAGTCCTCAAACAGCATTGGTCTTGTACTTTTGTGCCAAACGGAAAGCGACGGCATTGAAAACGAAAGTCAGCGCAAAAAGAACAACGCCCGTCGCAAAAAGCGCGTGGTAGTGGGGGCTTCCGAAAGGCGCCTCGGCCATTTCTGCGGCAATGGACGCAGGCATCGGCCGAATGGGATCAAAGATCGACTCCGGAACAATGGCCGCTCCTCCTGCGACCATCAGCACCACCATGGTTTCGCCCAGGGCGCGCGACATCCCCAGAATCACAGCTGTTCCGACCCCCGAGAGCGCACACGGGAGGGTAATGTTTTTGAGCGTCTCCCAAGGCGTAGCACCCAAAGCGAGGGAAGCGTCCCTCACAGACCGCGGCACGGCATGCAGAGCGTCCTCCGAAACCGAACAGATGGTCGGAACGGCCATAAACGCAAGCATCAGAGAGGCATTCAAAAGGTTGAGCCCCGTGGCGATGCCCAGGGCATTCTGAAGCCACGGCGCCACGAGCACCATGCCGATAAAACCGATCACGACCGAAGGCAGCGCCGCCAAAAGTTCAATGAAGGGTTTGACGATGCGCCGCGTCGTGTCGGAGGCAATTTCCGACAGGTAGGCCGCCGTCATGACTCCTAAAGGCACAGCCACAAGGCTCGCCAGAACGGTCACGGCAAGCGACCCGGCAATCAAGGCGCCGATCTGAAACTGCGGCGCGTCGCCCGCCGGATACCAGTCGGTTCCGAACACAAAGCGCACGAGCGAGAGTTCCGACAAAATCGGCAGCCCTTCGCGAAAGAGATAAAAAACAATCCCCGCAAGGACGGCCAGCGACGTGAGTGCCAACAGGCACAGGCCGGTTTTCACCGCTTTTTCCCGCAGGACCACGGACAATCCAACTGTCATCATGATGTTTCCGGTCGATGCGGTGCGCCGAGAACACACCGCACCCGCATTGCCTAAGGGATTCAGTTCAAAGGCACAAAGCCCGTCTGACGCACGTAGGTCTGCCCCTTGGCAGGATCGAGCATGAAGTCGACAAACTTCTTGACGTCACCCGTGGGAGTCCCGTTCGTGAAGAAATAGAGTTCACGCGCAAGCGGCCACGTACGGTCGCGGGCGCTCTGCTGCGTCGCCTGTTTTCCTTCCACCGAGAGAGCACGGATCTGCTTGTCGAGGTACCCGATGCCGATGTAGCCGAGGGCGTTGCGGTTCTTGGAAACCGTCTGAACGACCGTGCCGTTGGAGGTCTGCAGGAGCGCCCTCGAAGTCACGCGGGCCTTTTTCATGACAAGCGACTCCCACGTTTCAAACGTGCCGGAGCTCGTGTCGCGGCTCACCACCACGATAGGCGCATTGGCGCCGCCCACTTCTTTCCAGTTGCGGATTTTTCCCTCGTAGATGTCCTTTAACTGCGCCAGCGAAAGAGCCTTGACGCGGTTGGCGGGATTAACGACCGGCACGATGGCATCCACGGCCACTGCAATGCGGTTGGGCGCAATGCCCTTATTTTTGGCCAACTCCACCTCGCTCGGCTTGATGTCGCGCGAACTCATGGCGATGTGCGTGAGGCCGTCCACAAGCGCCTTGATGCCGTTGCCCGATCCGCCGCCCGAAAGCGACACTGACGTCGAGGGATTTTCCCGGGCAAACGCTTCGCTTGCCTTCTGCACGATCGGCAGCACTGTGGTCGAACCGTTGATGACGAGTTCTCCGGCTGCTGCATTGCCCGCAGCAATCACGGCCACTGCGGCCGCCGTCATCCATTTTTTAAACATTTTCTCTTTTCCTTGCATTCAACATGCCGCCAGGGTCGGCGGCCAACAATTCCGAGCATCGGTTACGAAGCTTCAAAAAGGCGGCTCGTTCGGCTTCGTCACCCCATGCTCTGCGCGTCTTCCCAAGACGCATTAAAACTGTCCGCCTTTTTCAGGGCGCCATCTTGAACGCTGGTTGTGACAGAGAAACGATAGTTTCTTGACATCTCTATGACATTGATTTGGTTACATTTTTGTCATCACCCTGTCACACGATCGCCATCCTTTGGCCACAAAAGCCCCCTACCATCGCCCCCGAAAACGGAGTAGCCCCGAGGGCCGCTCCGCCCCATGAATTCCCTTTGCATTGGAAAAAAACAAATGACGCTTTCCACCGACTCCGAAGAGCCTGCCCCCGGGGCTGTCAAAATGACCGCCGAACACGTGGACTTTTTCTACGGCACGCATCAGACGCTTTTTGACATCAATCTTGCTTTTCGCGACCGCGAGGTGACGGCCCTCATCGGGCCTTCGGGCTGCGGGAAATCGACGTTCCTGCGGTCGCTTTCGCGCATGAACGAGCTCATCGGCGACACGCGGCTTACCGGGCGCGTAGACCTTGACAATGAAGATATCTATGCTCCTGGCTACGATGTCGTGCGTCTGCGCCAACGGGTGGGCATGGTGTTTCAACGCCCCACCCCCTTTCCCAAATCCATTTTTGAGAATGTGGCTTACGGACTGCGTGTGGCCGGCATGAAAAACCGCTCTGTCATTGCCGACAAAGTCGAGGAGAGCCTCAGGCGTGCGGCACTCTGGGAGGAAGTCAGGGATCGCCTCAACGACAGTGCGCTCGGACTGTCGGGCGGTCAGCAGCAGCGACTTTGCATCGCCCGCGCTCTGGCGGTCGAGCCCGAAGTGCTGCTGATGGATGAGCCCGCCAGTGCCCTTGACCCCATCGCTACGCAGCGTCTGGAAGAAAGCATCCTGGATTTGAAGGACAGCCTTTGCATCGTCATCGTGACGCACAACATGCAGCAGGCAGCCCGCATTTCCGACAAGACCGCCTTCTTTTTCATGGGTCGGCTCATTGAGTGTGACGACACGCGAAAGATCTTTGCCGACGCCGCCAACGAAAAGACGCGCGACTACGTGCGCGGAGCCTTCGGCTAGCGCATCGGATCGCGATCAAACGGATGCGATTCAGGCCTTCTTGGGTGAAGAGTCGCTTTGCACGACGAGCGGCGAATTCTTCACCGTCAGATCGAGCTTGTTGTACGGGATTTCAATGCCCTCTTCAATGTAGCGCTTCAGACAGCGGCGCATGATCGAACTCTTGAGGCCGCCCGTGCCCTTTTGCGGATCGTTGACCCAGAAGCCCGCCTTGAGGTTGATGCCGCTGTCGCCGAAACTCGAGACAATCGCCCAGGGAGCGCGCTGCTTCATCACGCGCGGTTCGGCCTCGACGCACTCAAGAAGCACCTCGAGCGCACGGTCGACATCAGCCTCGTAGGCGCAGCTGATTTCCACGTTGATCACGCATTCGCGGTCGGAGAGCGAATAGTTCTTGACGGTCCCCGTGACAAAGTTTTCATTGGGCACGATCAGCTCTTCACCGGCGAGGTTGCGCAGGACCGAATAACGGGTATTGATCTGCGTCACGGTCCCGGCAAAGCCTCCCACCTCGACCATATCGCCCAATTTGACCGAGCGGTCAAAAAGGATGATGAAGCCCGAAATGTAGTTCGAGGCGATCTTCTGCATGCCAAAGCCGATGCCCACGCCAAAAGCACCGCCAAAGACCGAAAGCACGGTGAGGTTGATGCCCACGCTCGAAAGCGCAATGAGCACGGCCGCGGCCATAAGCGCCACGCGCACGAGACGGGCCATGACGACGCGGATGTTGAGTTCCACATCCTGCACCCGCAGAATGCTTGCCTCACACAAGTCGGCAAGCTTGTTGGCCACGGCCAGCGTAAGAAGCACCGTGATGATGCTCACAAAGAGCGTCCACAGCGTCACGGATTCCGACCCGATGGGCAGCGTAAAGCGCTTCATGAAGGCGATGATTTCCCCAAGCACCCCCATGATTTCGAGCGCCGCCAAGACCCAAAAGACAGTGGTCACAAACCTGCGGCGTCCCGCACTGAAAAAACTTCTTCCGAGGACGGTGGAGAAAAACTGCATCAATACGAGCAGAATCGCCCATGCGCAGAAAATCTGATCGGCCACAGTCACCAAAATGAGCCGTCCGCCCTGCTCCGCTCCCACCAACCCGAAGCGGCGCAGCAGCATCACGCAAAGCGCCAGAAACGCCGCCGCCGACACGGAAAAAACGAGGCTGTGCGCAAGGCGCACGCAAAGACGCACGGCCGAATAGACAAAGCCTTCACCCACATACTTTTCCATGAACCGCACCTTGGCGCGGTAGGAAAGACGGCTTAACACAAACGCCACGGCAATCGCCGCCGCGATGGCCAAAAACTGGTACACCGCCGTTTTGCTATTGAGTCCCACAAAGAGGTAGGTCCCCGCCTCCCGCAACACGTCGACCGTGTCGGTCATGAGTTCTGCGGCATCGGGAAAGGTTCCAATCGTCTGCTCGACGTTGTCGGTCACACCGTTGGCCATATCGCCTCCCAACATCAAAAGAAAAGCACGCCCATGCTGAGCGGTGTGATCCACCGCAGAATCAGGCTGAGGACGATAAAGAGCACAACGGGAGAAAAGTCGAAATTGCGCCAGCGCGGCAGCACGCGGCGAATCGGCCGCAGGAAAGGATCGGTGAGCATGCCCAAAAGCGACTGATACCCCATCATGCGCGGCCCAAAGAAGGACACGAGTGCGTAAAGCAGCACCATCCAGATGAGAAAGTTGATGCCCCAGCGCAGCACGAGCGCAAAAGGCGCGACGGCAAATGCGGCGGGCGTCACCGGAAAGCCCGTCACTTCACGGGTGACGAGTGTGCCGACGACGGCAACAAGAAGCGAGGCCAGAAGCGACGGCCAGTCCCAGTTGCCGCGCGGCCGCACAAGGTAGGAAACGGGATTGACGAGCCAGTCCGTAAAGCGCCAGGTAAAGGACACCACGGGATCTCGGGGCCCCACCGCCAACGCCCAAAGGTAAGCGCGCAGCAGCAAAAGACTGCCCAGAAAACTGACGACAAGGTTGAAGATTTCGTACAAAAACTGCATGAGGGCTTCCGGTCAATCTAAACACGCATGCCGGTCGGCTGAAGCGGGGAGAGCGACATCTGCGCCGCCGCTCCCGGAAATTGCGGAGAACCGAAACGTTCGGCCTCGCGCATCAGTGCCGGCCAGTCAAAACAGGGACCCGGGTCGGTCTTGCGGCCCGGTGCGATATCGCTGTGTCCCACAATATACTCAAGCGAAAATCGTGCATCAACGGCCGCCAGAAGCGCTTTGAGCACATCGTACTGCACGGACTCAAAGGGCACGAAGTCCGTCCCTTCGATCTCGATGCCGATGGTGAAGTCGTTGCAACGGGTGCGGCCGTTAAAGCGGCTCACGCCGGCGTGCCAGGCGCGAGCCAGGCAGCTCACGAACTGCTCGATGCGTCCGTCGCGCGTCACGAGAAAATGGCTCGACACCCGCAGGTCCCGAATATCCTCAAGCTCTGGATAAGCGTCAAAGTCGAGCGTACCGCAGAAAAATCGCCGCACGACCCCCGTTGAAAAGCACCCCGCAGGCAGAGAAATGTTGTGCAGCACCACCGTGTTGAGGTGCGCCAGATCCTCTGCGGGACGCTCGTCAAAATGCGGCGACGGACAAATTTCAACACCGGGGCCTGCAACAAGCCAACCGGCCTTGTCGATCGACAGAGCCTGCATGCGGCACCCCTGCCCTTTGTCAGCGGCTGCGGGACTTGCGAGCCTGCGTGCGGCAACGCTCGCTGCAGTACTTCTTCTGCCCGCTCATGACCGCCTCATCCTCGGGAAAATGCGAGCCGCACACGGGGCAGCGGATCATCGCCACGGGTTTGTCGGCGCCGCTTTTCTCAGATCGCGGAGTGCGGCGCACGTTCTGAAAGCGCTGAGAAATCTTCCAGATGATCCACGCCAGCGCAAAAGCACCCAGCCAAAAGAAAAACTTGTTCATAAAAAGAATACTTCCGTCACCAGACGGTACACGAGATAGGCCGTCGAAAGCATGAAAATGCCCGCCCAGAACCATCCCAACGCGCGCTTTTTACGCCAACCAAAGCCGTAACGGCCGACAAGCAGCACGGCAAAGACCACCCAGGAGGCCCACGTCAAAAGGGTCTTGTGGTCAAGAATGTAGGGCACGCCGTGCGTCTGCATGGTGGCAAAGCCGCCCAAGACGAGCACAAGCGACAGACAGACGAACCCACAGGCCACGATGCGGAAAAGAATGCGTTCCATGGCCATGAGGTTGGGCATGTTGGCCAGAAGTCCGCGATCGGGTGCGCGCATCGGGTCCTTGAGCTCACGGTCAAGCTTCATGAGCAAAATCGCCTGCACGACGGCAATCGTCATGAAGCTGTAGGCAGCCAGGGCCGCCAAAAGGTGCACGCGAAAGAGCACGGACCAGCTCTCGGCCAAATAGACTTCCCCGGGAAAGACCACAGGCAGCACGACCCCGGCGGCCGACACCAGAAGTACCAGCGCCGTCAACGCGGTCACACGATGTACCCAGCTCTCGATGAGCGTGATCAGCACCGCAATGAGAAGCATGGCGCACACGGCCATGCCGAAACCGAAGTGAATGTCCGGCCCCGTGAACATTTCGGCACACACGCCCGCAGCGTGCAGCACAAAGCCCGCGCAGGCGATCCAACGCATCCAGGCCGGAGAAACGACGTCGGGCACCGTCTGGGTGCGCACCATTCCCACGCCGGCCACAAGATAAGCGACGGCGGCCAAAACAAACATAAGACAGCTCAAAGCCATCTGATCCATAGCACTGATTCCTACCAAAGAGTCGCAGGCACGGCAAAGGCGGAGCAGCCCCGACGCAACGATGCTCTAAAATGGAGCACCCGCTCGACGGTGCGGCCGTTCGCCCTGTCATTTTCCGGTCGGCGGACTGCCCCGGACGCGACGAATTGTGTTATGCCGATTGTATCCCGCCGAGTTTCCAAAAATCTTAACAAAGCGCGGTTCGACGCAGGTTCCCCGAAGGAAAAAGCGTTGTGCCGCCCCGCCGCTCGAACACCCCGAGCGACAACAACACCGACACAAGAGACATGCTTGAGAATTTGAGTTCCCGTCTTGCCCGCGTCATCAAAACCATGCGCGGCCAAGCGCGACTGACCGAAGAGAACACGCGCGAGATGCTGCGTGAAGTGCGCCTTGCCCTGCTCGATGCGGACGTGGCGCTTCCCGTGGTGCGCGACCTTGTGGCGCGCATCAAGCAAAATGCCCTCGGCGAAGAAGTCGTCGGCAATCTCAATCCGGGCCAGGCGCTCGTGGGCGTTGTCGAACGGGAACTCACGGCCGTCATCGGCGGCGACGTGCCCGAAGCCGAACGCGACATCCGTCTGGCGGTGCAGCCGCCCGCCGTCATTCTTCTGGCCGGTCTTCAGGGTGCCGGTAAGACGACGACCGCCGGCAAACTTTCCAAGTGGCTGATTGAGAACCGTCACAAGAAGATCCTGACGGTTTCGGCCGACGTGTACCGTCCCGCCGCCATCGAACAGCTCAAAACCGTCAGCGCCCAGGCCGGCGCCGACTTTTTCCCAAGCGAAGCCGGTCAAAAGCCCCTCGACATCGCCGCGCGGGCCCTTGACCACGCCAAGCGCCACTTTTACGACGTGCTGATCGTCGACACGGCCGGTCGTCTGGCGATCGACGAGGCGATGATGCAGGAAGTAAGCGACTTGGCCGAATTCCTCAAGCCCGCCGAAACGCTCTTTGTGATCGACGCCATGCTCGGTCAGGATGCGGTCAATACGGCCAAGAGTTTTAACGAGCGCCTCAACCTCACGGGTGTTATCCTCACCAAGCTCGACGGCGACAGCCGCGGCGGCGCGGCCCTGTCGGTGCGCATGATTACCGGCAAGCCCATCAAGTTTGTGGGCGTGGGCGAAAAGCTCGACGGCTTTGAAGCCTTCAACCCCTCCCAGATGGCGGGCCGCATCCTCGGCATGGGCGACATCGTTGCCCTCGTCAAGGATGTTCAGAAGTCGGTCAACATTGAGCAGGCCGCAAAGCTTGCCGCCAAGATCAAGTCGGGCGACCGATTCGACCTTGAAGACTTCCGCGCCCAACTCGCGCAGATGCGCAACATGGGAGGCCTTTCGGGCCTCATGGACAAGCTCCCCGCCCAGCTGCAGCAGGTTGCAGGCAAGGTCGACGACAAGCAGGCCCAGAGGGCCATCGCCCGCAGCGAAGGCATCATCTGCTCGATGACGCCGCGTGAGCGCCGCAATCCCGATCTCATCAAGGCAAGCCGCAAGCGCCGCATCGCTGCCGGCGCCGGCGTTTCAGTGCAGGAAGTCAACCGTCTTTTGAAACAGTTCGAGCAAAGCCGCGACATGATGAAGAAGATGCAAAAGGGCGGCCTTGCGAAGATGATGCGGGCCCTGGGCGGTATGGGACTGGGCAAATTCGGCGGCGGCATGCCTCCGATGGGCGGATTCGGCGGTTTTGGCCGCTGATCGTCTGCATTTGTCGTAGAACCTCGTTATGGCCCGCAGTCTGGACTGGGATTCGTTCGTCGCCACCGCGGCGGGCCGCACCGTGCGCGTCTGGGAAGAGGATGCATTTGCGCGCTTTGTCTCGGGCGTACGGGGCGATCGCGCCCTGCAGCTGGGACTCACACACTTCAATCCCCTCGCCGCAAGCCCCATTGTGCATCGGATCGCTGCGTCCGAGCACGTTGTCGCGCAGGGCAAAGACGACCTGCGGGTGCGGCTCGTCTGTCGGCCCGAAGCGCTTCCCCTGCAGTCCGAGAGCTGCGATCTGGTCGTTTGGCCGCACGGCCCGGACTGCTGCGCCGAACACTTTGGCGAGGCGCTTGCAGAGGTCGAACGCGTCCTTGCTCCCAACGGCGTGCTCGTTGTGACGTTCTTCAACAGCCTTGGCAGCTGGAAACTGCGCGAGAAACTCTTTGCCGCCTCGCATGTACTTCCCGACGGTGCGGCGCAACTGTCTCTGACTGCGGTCAAACAGGCCCTGCGCGCCGCATCGCTCAGTATTGAAGGCGGCAATTTCGGCGTCTATGCCGTCAACGAGAAGGCTGAACCGACTGCGGGCGTGCGGCTGCCCACGTGGATAGACAAGGCGGGCGACCGCTGGTGGCCGACGCTCTCGAACGTCGTTCTTCTTTCCGCGCGCAAACAAACAACACAGATGAAGATGGTCGGCAAAATTAATTTCGCTCCCACCCGCTCTTTGGCGGCTTCGGGGGCCGTCGCTCACAAAGAGGCGGCGCAAACCGACACTCCTTGAAACACCGCGGGAACAAAACCGTTCCCGCCCGTGCCCAACCACAGAATATGACTGAACCGCTTTTGGAAATTTGGACGGACGGTGCCTGCAAGAACAACCCCGGGCCCGGCGGCTGGGGTGTACTCATGCGCTACGGTACCCGCACGAAGGAAATGTCGGGCGGCGCCAACCCCACGACCAACAACCAGATGGAGCTGACGGCCGTCATTGAAGCCTTCAAGGCCATCAGGCGCCCCTGCCCCGTGCGGCTGCACCTTGACAGCAGCTACGTCAAAAACGGCATCACGCAGTGGATCCATTCCTGGAAAAAAAAGGGCTGGAAGACGGCTGACAAGTCTCCCGTCAAAAATGTCGAACTCTGGCAGGAACTCGATCGCCTTGTCTCGGGATACGAGGCACCGATCGAATGGTGCTGGGTCAAGGGGCATGCGGGCGACCCCGGCAACGAACGGGCCGACGCTCTGGCCAATGAAGGCGTCGACAAAATTCTCAAACGCGCTCCGTGAGGATCGTCATGCGACAGATCTGCCTTGATACTGAAACCACCGGCATGCACGCCCTCGGAGGCGACCGCATCGTTGAAATCGGCTGCGTCGGAATTTTCGGGCGCACACTCTCGGACAAAGAGAACACGATGTTCCACGTCTACATCAATCCCGAGCGCGACGTGCCCGAAGAGGTCGTGCGCGTGCACGGACTGACGACGGAATTTCTGTCCGACAAACCTGTTTTTGCCGACATCGTCGATGACTTTCTCGCCTTCATCGAAGGTGCCGAACTCATCATTCACAACGCAGAATTCGACGTGGGGTTTCTGAACGCCGAACTCAAGCGCCTCGGCAAGGGAACCATCGAGGCGCACTGCGCCGCCGTCACCGACAGCCTCGAGATGGCCAAAAAGATGTTCCCCGGCCTCAGAAACAACCTCGACCGTCTGTGCGACCGCTTTGAAATCGACCGCTCGGGCCGTACGCTGCACGGGGCCTTGCTCGACGCGCGGCTTCTGGCGGAGGTGTACCTTGCCATGACGCGCGAGCAGGGCGAACTGCTGGGCGAAAGCTACATGGCGGGCGAGCAGCTCGAAGAACTCCCCGACACTTCGCTTCTCATTCGTGCCGTCTGTCCGCCCGAAGACCTCGCGGCGCATGAAAAGCTTCTCGACCTCATTGACGGCAAAGCCAAAAAACGCGGGGGCTCCATCTGGCGCGCCGCTGCCGGCAGCGCCGACACCACAGCGTAATCACCGGCCTTGCGGGATTGGTTTGCGGTATTACCGCCGAATGGTTGATTTTTTTGGGCATTCGGCGTTTTACCTTTACAATTCGCTATTCTTTTTGTCATTGACAATTCTTTGGCAACGCTCTCCCCGCGATTTCACAATGACAACAAGCCGTGCGGGGCCGGCGTTCCTCACTCCCTCATGATCGAACTTCAACACATTACGCAGCGCTACCCCACCCCCGAGGGCGGCGTTTTCTATGCGCTAAGGGACGTTTCGCTGCACATCAACGCCGGCGAAATCTTCGGCATCATCGGCCGCTCGGGAGCCGGCAAGTCGACTCTTGTGCGCTGCATCAACTTTTTGAACCGCCCGAGCGAAGGCACCGTCACGGTCGACGGCAAGTGTCTCAATACCCTCACCGAGGCCGAACTGCGCGCCACGCGCCGCGGCATCGGCATGATCTTCCAGCACTTCAATCTGCTCTCTTCGCGCACGGTGTTTGACAACGCCGCCTTCCCGCTCGAACTGATCGGCATGGACAAAGCAAAGATTCGCGCCAAGGTCGATCCTCTGCTCGAACTCGTGGGCCTCACGGAGCACCGCAACAAGTATCCGGCACAGCTCTCGGGCGGCCAGAAGCAGCGCGTCGGCATTGCCCGCGCGCTTGCCAACGACCCCAAGGTGCTGCTGTCGGACGAAGCGACCAGCGCCCTTGACCCGGAAACGACCGTCGCGACGCTTGATCTTTTAAAGCGCATCAACCGTGAGCTGCATCTGACGATCGTGATGATCACGCACCAGATGGACGTCGTAAAGCAGATCTGCGACCGCGTGGCCGTCATGAATATGGGCGAAGTGGTGGAAACGGGCAACGTGATCGACGTGTTCCGCCGTCCGCAAACCGAAACGGCCAAGGCCCTCATCGGCAACATCATGGCGCAGGAACTGCCCGCAGCCATGGTTGAGCGCGTGCGCGCCCAGATTGCCGACAGCGCCCCGGGCATTGCCTCGCACGTGCTGCGCATGACCTTTGTCGGTAACGAAGTCACCCGCCCGGTGATTTCCGAAGCGAGCCGCCTCTTTAACGTCGACGTCAATATTCTTTTGGGCTCGATCGACGAAGTGCAGGGCAAGAGCTTCGGCACGCTCACCGTCCTGACCACTTGCGCCAACGACGACTTCACCCGCCTGATCGACTATCTGCGCGGCCACAACGTCACTGTTGAGGAGATCACGAACCATGTCCTCTGACCTCATGCTTCTTTTGTGGGAATCGTTCGTTGAGACCTGCATCATGGTCGGCCTGTCGGGGACGATCGGTGCGGCCTTCGGCATTCCGATGGGCATTCTCCTGCACGCTACCGACTACTGCGGCGTGCGCCCGATGCCGGTCTTCAACAAAGTGCTCGGCTGGATCATCAACGCCGTGCGCTCGACCCCGTTCATCATCCTGCTCGTTGCCATCATTCCGCTCACCCGCATCATTGCGGGCACCTCGATCGGCACGTCGGCTGCCGTGGTGCCGCTGACGATTTCGGTGGCCCCCTTCATCGCGCGTCTCGTGGAAACGAGCCTGCGTGAAGTCGACAAGGGCCTCGTCGAAGCCGCCCAGGCCATGGGCGCGACGAACCTGCAGATCGTTATGAAAGTGCTTCTGCCCGAAGCCATGCCCGGCATCGTCGCAGGTCTCACCATCTCCATCGTGAGCCTCGTCGGCTACTCGGCCATGGCCGGCGCCATCGGCGGCGGCGGTCTGGGCGACATGGGCATTCGTTAC
The DNA here is from genome assembly GCA_945834535.1 of uncultured Sutterella sp. Classification (GTDB taxonomy): domain Bacteria; phylum Pseudomonadota; class Gammaproteobacteria; order Burkholderiales; family Burkholderiaceae_F; genus Duodenibacillus. Next base: position 19,299 of record CAMAHM010000006.1, read on the forward strand.
GGCTATCAGCGTTTCATGCCCGACGTCATGCTTGCGGTCGTGGTCATCCTGATCGTCTTTGTGCAGGCCATGCAGAGCCTGGGCGACTGGCTGGTGCGCCGCATCTCGCACCGCTGATTTGGCGGATTTGCTCTACACTATCGGCTCCAAGCTCCATGCGGCTCGGAGCCGTTTTTCCATCTTCCGGAGTGTCGTTTCACCATGACCGTTCGCTGTATCTTCTTCAGCCCCTGCGGCAGCACCCGTACCGCCGCACTTACGACCGCGGAAGTTTTCTCCCGTACCTTTGAGACCTGTGATCTGACGGATGCCTCTGTGAGCATGCCGGGCATTGCCCCCGAAGACATCGTCGTCATCGCTGCCCCCGTCTATGCGGGCCGCATTCCAACGCCCATGGCTCAGCGACTGCGACTTTTGGCCGGGTGCGGCGCCCGCGCGGTAACGCTCGTCACTTACGGCAACCGCGCCTTTGACGATGCCCTGCTCGAACTCAACGACATCGCCGGCAACGCGGGCTTTCAGGTCACCGCAAGCGCTGCTCTCGTGACAGAGCACGTGCTGGTGCCCGCCGTGGCAAGCGGTCGCCCCAATCGGGACGATCTGGCTCAGATTCAGGCCTTTGCGCAACGCGCTCTCGAAAAAATCGAAAAGGGCGATGCCACCACCCCCGCCGTGCCGGGCAACCGTCCCTACCGCGACGGTCTCGTGGTGCGCGCCACACCGACGATCGACGTTAAGTTCTGCACCAAGTGCGGCGCATGCGTGCGCGACTGTCCGACGGCCGCCATCGATCCGCGAGATCCGAGCAAGGTGGATGTGACGCGCTGCATCAACTGTATGCGCTGCGTCAAGGGCTGCCCGCAGGGCAAGCGTGATCTTCCCGTCCCCGCCCGTCAGGCCGTCCGCGAGCGTCTGTCGGCTCTCATCGGTGTCGAAAAACCCAATAGTTTCTTCCTTTGAAACCAAGCTGCCTACCAACGGCGGCTCTGCAGCTGTCGGGCGGCCATATCGGCCGTCTCCAAAAGTGCGTCAAAAAGCGCTCCTTCCCAGCCTCTTGAAGGCAGGGCGGTGCGCGTCAGCGCTGTCTCAGCCTCGGCGACGAACCGGGCATGCGTGCTGCCTTCCCAAAAACGCCAGTGTTCGAAAATGGCCTGCGTGCTGTAGACCGAAGGCATCGGCATGTGCGGCCCTCTTTGCGCTAATGATGAGTGTATAGCTGCGCCGGATCGACGATGACGTCGTCCGTGATGCGCCAGGCGCCGTCTTCAAGTCTGCGGTAAAAGCAGCTCTGTCGGCCCGTGTGGCAGGCCATGTTGCCGATCTGCGTGACGGTGTAGAGAACGGCATCACCGTCGCAGTCAAGCCGCACCTCGTGCACGATCTGCACGTTGCCCGACTCTTCTCCCTTGCGCCAGAGCTTCTGACGGGAGCGGGAGAAATACACACCCCGGCCGGTGCGGACGGTTTCTTCGAGCGCCTCGCGATCGGCCCAGGCGAGCATGAGCACGCGTCCGCTTTCCTTATCCTGCGCCACGACGGTGACAAGACCGTCAGCATTGAATTTCACCTCGTCCAACCATTGCGGCTGCATGCTGCCTCCTCAGGCGCGCTAGCGGCGCACGACGATGCCGCGCTCGGCCATGTAGTCCTTGCACTGGCGCACCGTGTATTCGCCGAAATGAAAAATCGAAGCTGCCAAAACCGCATCGGCGCCGCCCACGGTGACGCCGTCGCAGAGGTGCTGCAGATTGCCCACGCCTCCCGAGGCAATGACCGGGACGCTCACAGCGTCCGAAACGGCACGCGTGAGCGCAAGGTCAAAGCCGTTCTTGCAGCCGTCGCAGTCCATGCTGGTCAGAAGAATTTCCCCAGCACCGAGCTCCGTCACGCGTTTGGCCCACTCGACGGCATCCAACCCCGTCGGCGTACGGCCGCCGTGGGTGTAGACCTCCCAGCCTGCCGCGGGATCGTCCGCGACGCGTCTGCGGGCGTCGATCGCCACCACGATGCACTGCGAACCGTGCAGTGTGCTCGCTTCTGCGATGAGGTCGGGATTGTTGACGCCGGCGGTGTTGATGGAAATCTTGTCCGCACCGGCGTTCAGAAGACGCCGCACGTCGGACACCTTGCGTACGCCCCCGCCCACGGTGAGGGGAATAAAAACCTGTCCGGCCACGGCTTCGATCACCGACAAAATGATGTCGCGATCGTCACTGCTCGCGGTGATGTCGAGAAACGTCAGCTCGTCGGCACCCTGCTCGTTGTAGCGACGGGCGATTTCCACCGGGTCGCCCGCGTCGCGCAGTTCCACAAAGTTGACGCCCTTGACCACGCGTCCGGCCGTGACATCCAGACAAGGAATGATTCGCTTGGCAAGCATGATGCGTTGACTCCCTGGCTTAGCCCATGCGTCAGGCCCCGCGGCGCACAAGTTCAAGCGCCTCGGCAAAGTCGATGGTTCCCTCGTAGAGACTGCGGCCGAGCACGGCGCCCATGACACCGTCGGACTCAACCTTCATAAGGGCCGACACGTCCTCGAGGGTGTGCATGCCGCCCGAGGCGATGACGGGAACCGAAACGGCGCGCGCAAGCGCTGCCGTTGCCTGCACATTGACGCCCGAGAGCATGCCGTCGCGGGCGATGTCGGTGTAAAGAAACGCTTCCACGCCGTAATCCTCAAACTTGCGGGCAAGGTCTACGACGTTGATGCCGGTGCTCTTGACCCACCCGTCGGTGGCGACGATGCCGTCCTTGGCGTCCATGGCCACAACGATGCTCCCCGGGAAGTTGGCGCAGGCGTCGTGCAGAAAGCCCGGGTTCTTAACGGCGGCCGTACCGATCACGATATAGCGCGCACCCGCGTCCAAATACTTTTCGATTTGCTCGAGACTGCGGATACCGCCGCCGATTTCAATATCGGCGGCGCCGTCGATTTCCTCAATCATTTCGCGAATCAGCGGCGCGTTGACGGGCTTGCCGGTCTTGGCGCCATCCAGATCCACAAGGTGAATGCGCTCGGCCCCGAGCTCGGCCCAGGCGCCGGCCTGATCGACGGGATCTTCGTTGTAGACGGTGATGTTCTTTTCGAGGTCGCCCTGCTTGAGCCGCACACAGCGGCCGTCTTTGATGTCAATGGCGGGAATGAGAAGCATGATGGAGTCTTTCGATGAGTAAAGGCGTATCAGTCAAACGAGACGGCGTCTTAGGGATTCCAGTGCACGAAGTTGGCGAACAGGCGCAGCCCCGCATCGGCACTTTTTTCCGGATGAAACTGCGTGGCAAAGACGTTGTCGCGGGCCACGGCGCACACAAAGGGCAGACCGTAGCTCGTCGTCGCCGCCGTCAGCGTATCGTCCTCGGGCGCCACAAAATAACTGTGCACAAAATAAAACCAGGAGCCGTCGGCAATGCCGTCCCAGACGGGGTGGTGCTGGCGCTGCTGCACCGTATTCCAGCCCATCTGCGGGACCTTGAGGCGCACCCCGGAAGCGGTCATGAGCGCCGCCTGCGGAAAACGGATGACTTTGCCCTTATACAGGCCCAACCCCGCGCAGTCGTTTTCGTCACTCTTTTCAAAGAGCATCTGCAGACCGATGCAGATTGCCAGCACCGGCTTTTGCGCAAGCGCCTGCAGCACCGTGTCCTTAAGACCGCTCGCTTCAAGATTGCGCATGCAGTCTCCCATGGCGCCCTGTCCGGGGAAAATCACTCGGTCGGCGCGGGCGATATCCTGCGCGCATCCCGTCACAAGCACTTCGCAATCGGGCGCAGCGGCGCGCACCGCCTGACTGACGCTGCGCAGGTTGCCCGTGCCGTAGTCGACAATGGCGATGCGGCTCATAACACTCCCTTCGTGCTCGGCACGGTGCCCGCGGCGCGCGGATCGCTTTCAACAGCCATGCGCACGGCGCGGCCAAAGGCCTTAAAGATGGTCTCAGCCTGATGGTGCGCATTGATGCCGCGCAGATTGTCTACGTGCAGCGTCACCAGAGCATGATTCACAAAGCCCTGGAAAAATTCGCGCACGAGCTGGCTGTCAAGCCCGCCGATCATGGCGCTCGTAAAGGCGCACTCAAAGACAAGTCCGGGGCGCCCCGAAAGGTCGATGACGACGCGCGAGAGCGCCTCATCCAGAGGCACGTAGCTGTGTCCGTAGCGGCGCACTCCCGCCTTGTCGCCTACGGCCTTGGCAAAGGCCTGACCGAGCGCAATGCCGACGTCTTCGACCGTATGGTGACCGTCGACGTACAGATCGCCTTCGGCCTGAACCGTCAGATCGATCATCCCGTGACGGGCGATCTGCTCGAGCATGTGATCAAAAAAGCCGATACCGGTCTCGATTTGCGAGCATCCCGTGCCGTCGAGATTGACTTCGACCCGAATGCGGGTCTCCTTCGTATTGCGGCTCACCTGTGCTTGTCTCATAACTGCACCTGTCGGGTGTTGGAGAAAATAGTCCGGCGGCTTACTCGCCCTTGAGGCGGTAGCGGGCGCTTTGCGCGTGCGCGGGCAGGTGTTCGCCCATGGCAAGCGTGGAAGCAACGCGTCCCAAATGCTCCACGCCTTCGCGCGAAACGTGGATCATGCTCGTGCGCTTTTGGAAGTCATATACACCGAGGGGCGACGAGAAGCGTGCCGTGCGGCTTGTCGGCAGCACGTGGTTGGGGCCGGCGCAGTAGTCGCCGAGCGCTTCGGAGGAGTAGCGTCCCAGGAAGATGGCCCCGGCGTGGTGAATGTATTCGGCCCACTTTTCGGGATCTTCGACGCTCAGTTCAAGGTGTTCGGGAGCGATCGTGTCAGCGATGCGGCAGGCTTCCTCCAAGTCACGCGTCACGATGATGGCGCCGCGGTTTTCAACGGACTTCTCGATGATGGCCTTGCGCGGCATCGTTTCAATGAGTCGGTGCATGGCTTCTTCGACCTTGTCGGCAAACGCCGCGTCGGGCGTCAGAAGCACGGCCTGTGCGAGCTCGTCGTGCTCGGCCTGGCTGAAGAGATCCATGGCAATCCAGTCGGGGTTGGTGAGACCGTCGCAGATCACAAGAATCTCGGAGGGGCCGGCAATCATGTCGATGCCCACGCGACCGAAGACCTTGCGCTTGGCGGCGGCCACGTAAGCATTGCCCGGGCCGACGATCTTGTCCACGGAAGGAAGAGTTTCGGTGCCGTAAGCAAGAGCCGCCACGGCCTGTGCGCCGCCGATCGTAAAGGCGCGGGTGACGCCTGCCAGACTCGCGGCAGCGAGCACGAGCTGGTTCTTTTCGCCGCCCGGCGTGGGCACGACCATTTCAATGCGCTTGACGCCGGCCACGCGGGCGGGCATGGCGTTCATCAGCACCGAGCTCGGGTAGGCGGCCTTGCCGCCGGGCACGTACAGGCCCACCGAATCGACAGCCGTCACACGCTGGCCGAGCTTGTTGCCGAAGGCGTCCGTGATCGAAAACGAGCGGCCGAGTTCTTCTTCGTGGAAGACGCGGATACGTTCGGCCGCTTCTTCAAGAGCCTTGCGCTCGTCTTCGGGAAGGGACTCGAGGGCGGCACGCATTTCTTCTGCCGTCACAATAAGATCCTCAAGCTTTTCGGCTTCAAGCCGGTCAAAGCGGGCCGTGTATTCGAGCACAGCCGCATCACCGCGCCGGCGCACGTCCTCAACGATGGCCTCGGCACGGCGGGTAATTTCCGGATCCACACTGGCGTCCACGGCCACAAGCTTGCTGAATTCGGACTGAAAATCTGCCTGAGCAGACGACAAACGACGAACGATCATGAAAAACTCCCTTCTTCTGAAAACTGATCGGGGCGAATGTCCGTCGGTATTTGGCATCTGACGTTCGGGGCATGCGCCCCCTCACAACGGACATCGCCGCAGGTTGCCGACCGCGCGTCGCGCGCAGCCGGTCCGCAATGCGTTAGCGATTGTGCAGTCCCTTGCGCTCCTTTCGCAACTTCCAACGAGCGCAAGGCGTCAATGGTCGTGTCGGCCCTCGCGCCGGGCCTTGGCCTCGACTGCGTCGCGAATGGTGTTGATGATGGGCAAAAGCTCCGCGCGCTTGAGCTTCATGGCCGACTGATTGACGATAAGTCGCGACGAAATGGGCGCAATCGTCTTGAGTTCGACCATGTTGTTGGCTTTAAGGGTCGCACCGGTACTCACCAAGTCGACGATGGCGTCGGCAAGCCCGGCAATGGGCGCGAGCTCCATCGATCCGTACAGTTTGATGAGATCGACGTGCATACCCTGACGAGAAAAATAGTCCCGCGACCACTTCAGATATTTGGTGGCCACGCGCAGGCGTGCTCCACGACGCACGTTGGCGTCCCAGTCAAAATCCTTGGGAGCGGCCACGCTCATGCGGCAGCGCGCAATCTGCAGATCTACGGGCACATAAAGGCCGTTGCCGCCGTGCTCGTAAAGCGTATCCCAACCCGTCACCCCCATGTCGGCGGCACCGTACTGCACATAGGTCGGTACGTCGGTTGCACGCAGAACGACAATGCGCAGATCGTCCCTGTTAGTACCGATCATGAGCTTGCGGGAGTGTTCGGGGTTTTCCAAGGGTTCAATCCCGGCGGCCTGAAGAAACGGCAGCACCTCTTCAAAAATGCGTCCCTTGGAAAGGGCCAGAGTAATCACTTGTTTGGGTCTCCCTGTTTTGGTGTGGGCTCTTCTTCTCTGATTGCTTCAACACACATCAGGCAATACGCTCAATGTCTGCTCCGAGTTTAGAGAGCTTCTCTTCAATATGTTCATAGCCGCGGTCGAGGTGATAGATTCGATCAATGACCGTTTCCCCTTGAGCGGCAAGCGCGGCGATCACGAGGCACGCCGAAGCCCGCAGATCCGTGGCCATCACGTTCGCACCTTCGAGCTGTTCGACGCCGCGCACCACCGCAGTATGTCCGTCGACGTGAATGTCCGCCCCCATGCGCTGCAGCTCGGGCACGTGCATGAAGCGGTTTTCAAAAATCGTCTCGACAATGCGCCCCGAGCCCTGACTGACGGCGTCAAGCGCCATGAGCTGGGCCTGCATGTCGGTCGGGAATCCCGGATGCGGCACCGTGCGTACGTCGACTGCGGTCGGACGCGACTGCATGCGCACTCGGATGCTGGTGCCGTCGATATCAATCACGGCTCCGGCCTCACGCAGCTTGCTGATCACGGCTTCAAGCGTTTCGGGGGCTGCGTGGGTAACGGTCACGTCGCCGCGCGTCACCATGGCCGCACACAAAAATGTGCCCGTCTCAATACGATCGGCAATGACGCTGTGTCGGCAGCCGTGCAGCTTCTCGACGCCTTCAATGACGATCTGCGGAGTTCCTGCGCCGTGCACGCGAGCCCCCATGGCATTGAGGCACTCGGCCAAATCCACCACTTCGGGTTCACGGGCGGCGTTTTCAATCACCGTGACGCCGTCGGCAAGCGCGGCGGCCATCATGATGTTTTCCGTGCCGGTCACCGTCACCATATCGGTCACGATGCGAGCACCTTTTAAGCGAGACGCCGTAGCGTCCATGTAGCCGTGGTCGATTTCCACGCACGCTCCCATCGCCTTGAGGGCCTTGATGTGCTGATCGACGGGACGCGCCCCGATCGAGCAACCGCCGGGCAGCGACACCCGCGCCTTTCCGAAACGGCTCACAAGGGGGCCGAGCACCAAAACAGACGCACGCATGGTTTTGACGAGCTCGTAGGGCGCTTCGGTTCCGGTTACGTTGTCGGCACAAATGCGCACGCTTTCGCCGTCGATGCGCTCAAAACGAACGCCCATGCCTTCGAGCAGGCGGCCCATCGTGCGCACGTCCGCCAGATCGGGCACGTTGGAGAGCACAACCTCTTCATCGGTCAAAAGCGCACTGGCGATGATGGGCAGTGCCGCATTTTTGGCGCCCGAGGCGCGGACGGTACCGACAAGGCGCTTGCCGCCGCGGATTCTGAGTTTTTGCATGGTGGTTTTCGAGGTGAGGCGCGACACACTGCTCGGGCATCGCGCCTAATGAATTGGCGTATTGCGAAACGATCTATTCTAAGAGTTTCGGCGATAAAAATGATGGATCGGACCGTGTCCGTGCCCGACGTCAAGCTCGTCCGAATGCGCGATCGCTTCGCTGATGTAGGTTTTGGCGCGGGAAGCGGCCTCAAAAAGATCGTCCGTCTGCGCCCAGAGAGCGGCAAGAGCCGACGAGAGCGAGCAGCCCGTCCCGTGAGTGTTTTTGGTGTCCACTCTGGCGTGGGTGAGCCACAGCGAGCGGGAGCCGTCGAACAAAAGATCCGACGACTGGGCGTCCGAAAGAAAATGTCCGCCCTTGAGAAAAACCGCCGACTTTTCCCCGCACATCTGCCAGAGATCGCGCGCGGCCTCGGGCATCGCCTCCACCGAGCCGATGGAGCGGCCGAGCAGCACCTCGGCCTCGGGCAGGTTGGGTGTGATCAGATCGGCAAGCGGCAGCATGCGGGAGCGGAAATAATCCACCGCGTCGTCGGGCATCAGCCGATCGCCGCTTTTGGCCACCATCACGGTATCGAGCACAACCTTGGGCGGATGCCATTTTTCAAGCGCCTGTGCCACGGCCTGCATGACGTCGATCGAGCCGAGCATGCCGATCTTGACGGCGTCGATGCGCACGTCGGCAAACAGCGTATCAAGCTGCTCGGTCACAAAGCCGGCGGGTACGGGCATCACGCCCGTCACGGCCTGCGTGTTTTGCGCCGTCAGGGCGGCTACAACCGCCGCGGCATAGCAGCCGAGCGCCGACATCACCTTAACGTCGGCCAAAACCCCGGCTCCGCCCGAAGGGTCAACACCGGCAATCGTCAGTGTGTTGCGGATAGATTTTTCAGCCATAGGTCCCGAATCCACTCCATCTGGCGCTCCGTGGCGCCCGTATAGGTCTGTGCAAACTGCATGGCGCGGCGACTTCTTTCTGCCAGAGTTCCGTCAATGAGCCAGCGCTTGGCGCTCGACCAGGCCTGTTTGGCGTCACGCATGCGCTCGGCGCCGCCGATCGTGACAGCGTCGTCGACGGCCTTGGCAAAATTAAAACTCGACGGGCCGACCAGCACGGGCGCCCCCGCCGCCGCCGGTTCAATCAGATTTTGCGAGCCGAAATTGCCGTAGCTGCCGCCCATGATGCACACGTCGGCGAGCGCACAGTAAAAACTCATCTCTCCGAGGCTGTCGCCCAACACAACCTGCACGTCGTCGGCAAGCTCGGCAAGATCCGCGCAGCTGCTGCGGCGCACATAACTGAGTCCTGCGGCCTCGATCATCTCGGCCACTTCGTCAAAACGCTGCGGATGGCGGGGCACCAGCACAACCACGGCGTTGGCCTGCGGTTCCACGGGCTCGGCGGCGATGGCGCGCAGAAACTGCGGCTCTTCGCCCACGCGGGTTGACGCGAGAAGAATCACAGGGCGCCCCCAGGCCTCGCGCACTTTTTTGGCTTCCTCGCGCTGCGCCTCATTGGGCCGAATGTCGAACTTCACCGAGCCGCAGACATGCACGCTTTTGGCACCCAACAGACGCAGCCGCGACGCATCGGCCTCGGTCTGCGCGAGCACCGTCTGAAAACCGGCAAACGCCGGGCGCATCAGCCAACCGAAGCGCCGCGCCTGACGGGCACTTTTTTCCGACTCGCGCGCATTGGCCAAAATCAGATCCACCCCTCTCAAACGCGCCTGCTCAATCAGATTGGGCCAAACCTCGGTTTCCATCAGAATGCCCAGCGTCGGGCGGGTTTCATCGAGAAATTTGCCCATCAGTTCGGGCGTGTCGTAAGGCAGGTAGCACTGCTGCACGCGCCCCTCTTCATAGGCGCGGGCGATGCGGCCGCCCGCATCGCGCCCGGTAGGCGTCATGCAGGTTAAAAGAAGATCGGCTTCGGGAAATTCCGCGAGAAACGTTTCGATAAGGCCACGGCTAGCAAGCGTTTCCCCGAGGCTGACGGCGTGCAGCCACAATCGGGGCCGCCCCTGCCGGGGGGCCGGATAGGAGACGGTGCCAAAGCGCTCGTCCCAGTGTTCAAGGTACTCGGGCTGCTTGCGCGCGCGCTTTCGCAGGTACACGCGTGCCAATGGAAGCGCGCTGCGCGTCACGATGTGATAAAGCCTTTGCGTCAGCATAACTACTGCCCCTCGCTTATGTCGGCGTTTGTGCGGCAATGAGATCGTGCCGCCCGAATGCGGCAAGTTCCGATATTTTGCGCCTTTGTGCCGGGCTTTGGGATCGGCAAGACGAACGAATTCAGTCTGCGTGCATGACGCCCGAAAGGGCCGCCAGCACTTCTTCGACCTGCGGCACCACCCCCGCGTCGCCGACGGTGGCACACGCTCCTTCGGAGACGAGACTGAAAAGTTCGGCACTCGTACCCACAATGATGCCCACGGACGGAACGGCGAGCGCCGCACCGAGGTGCGTAAATCCCGTATCGACCCCCAAAAGGCAGCGAGCCCCCGCAATCGCCTCGGCAATGGCGCGGATGCTCGATCGCGGCATCACGACCGCACCGGGCACGGCCGATGCAATTTCCCGAACGCGTCGATGTTCCTCGTCACTGCCCCAAATGAACACGCTCTGCAGTCCGTCTTCGGCAAGGGCCTTGGCCACCTGAATCCATCGTGCCTGCGGCCAGAGTTTCTCCGGACGGCTCGTATTGACGGCAAGAAGCGCGTAAGGCCCCGTAACGCCCGAGGGCGGCACGGTCGGCACACGCAGTCCGTACCGCGGCTTGTCGGCATCGATGCTGTAGCCGAGCACCTCGGCAGCCATCGTGCGGTAACGCCGCACGGGACGAAGAGTCTCGGGCACGGCCCTCGTCTCGGTATAGAGGTAGCTTGCCAAAGGTTCGCGGATCGTGTCCTTGGAGTAGCCCACGGTACGCGTGCTGCACCAGCGGGCTACGAGCGCCGAACGCATGAGTCCCTGCAGGTCGATGACGACATCGTAGTGTTCGCCCGAGAGCTCACGCATCACCTCACGCACTTCGCTGCGGGTGTCGGACTTAAGAAGATTTTTGCGCCAACGCCGAAACGCCGTTGTGATGCGTCGGTCGACATAGGGCGAAAGAGCCGGAATGTCGGCAAAACTCTCTTCAACCACCCAGTCAAGGCGAACCCCCGGAAAGTGGCTCTTGATGTCGTACGCCACGGGCAGAGCGTGCACCACGTCGCCCATGGAGGAAGATTTGATGATCAGAATCTTTTCGGGCATGGTTTTACCTCCCCGCCGCCATTCCGGCCTCGGCGCGACGCGACAGCAGCTTGCCGAACTCGACCCCGGGCTGATCGAAGGGGTTGATGCCGTAAAGCGTCCCGAGCATCGTCGTCTTATGCTCGTAAAGCGCCATCAGCGCCCCTAAACGCGCGGGCGTCAGATCGTCAATCGCAATGGTCGTCACCGCATTGAAGTATTCGGCACTGTCACGCGTTACGAGCGCCTCGGCCTGAGCCTTGGCGTTGGCAAGAAGCACCCGATGCAGTTCGGCATGCTTGTGTCCGGGCTTTTCGCTCCACAAAAGATCCATGCAGTTGCAGTACGTTCCTTCGCGCAGCCACTGGTAGAACGAGTGCTGCGATTCGTTGCCGTGTCCGCCCCAGACGCCCTGCCCGGTGCGCGTCGTAATTGCCTTGCCTTCGGGAGTGACGCTTTTGCCGAGGCTTTCCATTTCGAGCTGCTGCAACCACGACACCATGGTGCGCAGGCGCTCGTCGTAAGGCAAAAAGCAGTGCAGTGCAATCTTGAGACGCGTCGAATTCCAATAGCTCATGAGCGCCAGCAGCAGGGGCAGATTTTCTTCCTCGGGACTCGTTTCGACATGTCTGTCCATGGCGTGCGCACCGCTCAGAAGGTTGCGGAACGCGTCGCTTCCCAAAGCAATCGCGTCGGGCAGCCCAATCGAAGACCAGACCGAGAAGCGGCCGCCCACCCACTCCCAAAGCGGGAAGAGATTGGCTTCGGGAAGGTTCATTTCCTGCGCGGCCTTGGGGTTGGCCGATACCACCACCATGTGGTGCGCTCTGTCGGCGCCGCTGATCCCTGCTTCAAGGAGCCACTGATCGATAGCCGCCGCGTTGACGGCGGTTTCGCGCGTCTTAAAGCTCTTGGATGAAACGATGACGAGCGTCTTGAAGGGATTGAGCGTCCCGACGATGCGATCGAAGATCACGCCGTCGGCGGCCGCCAGAAAGTGCAGCTTGATATTACTCTTAACACCCTTTAAGGCGTTGTAGACCGTGCGCGGCCCCATTTCCGAGCCGCCGATGCCCACATTGATCACATCGGTGATGGCATCACCCCGACAGCCGCGAATGCGGCCGCACCGCACGGCGTCGGCAAAACTGCACAGGCGGTTGAGCGTTGCCGTCACCTCGCGGTGAAAGGGCGCTTCCACACGCGGATCGCGCAGCGTCGTATGCAGCGCCGCACGCCCCTCGCTCGGATTGACGATGGCACCGTCGCGCATGGCCTCTTCAGCCTGAAGAACCCCGCGGCTGCGTGCGAGTTCAAAAAGCCCCGTCAGGTCGTCGCGCGTCAGGCGCTGCCGGCCGATGTCGATCGTCAGCCCGCAGGCCGAATAGACACATTCGCTGTACGTGTCGCGCAAAAAGGGAACGGAAGTCTTGGTCATGTCTGTTTTCGTGAGAGCCCATTAAGAGCGCATCAAAACCGCAATCCTTTGAGTTTAGCCCACCGCACCCGCGCCTGACAGTGCGGTACGGGCCGTCGGCCGGTCGGCGCCCCCGAGGCTCCGACAAAAAAAGTGCCGCACAAAGCCGTCAATATCGGGCGTCTTAAGATATTTGCCGTCTCTTTTCGGGTATGCTCGAGCCTTTCCCAATCCCGGACACCGCCATGCCTCTGCCCGCCGATACCCCGAACAACAACCGCATGCAGCGCCTTGAGACGGTTGCGCGTCTCAAATACGAAAAAACGACGCTCGAAGTCATGGTGCGCGACTTCTGCCGTCGCCGGCACGGCACACGCGAAGAGCTCTGCCCCGAATGTGCGGACTTTCTCGCCTACGCCCTCAAGCGCCTTGCCTGCTGCCCGTACGGCGCACAAAAACCGGTCTGCGCCAAGTGCCGCATCCACTGCTACAAGCCCGAATACAAGGAAGCGGCCCGCGTCATCATGCGTGAAGAGGGGCCCCGCCTCATGCTCACGCACCCGATTTTGGCCGTCAGGCACCTTTGGCAGAGCCTTACCGTCAAAGCCCCCGAAAAACCCCGCAACCGCCGAGCCCAATAACCATGCGCCGCCTTCTGCTGATTTTTCCCGTTCTTGCGCACATCCTTTTTGCCGCCCATTTGCTCTTTCACGGGTTGCCCGTTTATGTTGCGGCGCTGCCTTTGGCGGCCGTCGTACTCGTTTTCTTTAAGTCCGCCATGCCGTTGCGCGCAACGCAGATGCTTCTTGCGGGCTACGGGCTCGAATGGGCGCGTGCGGGATGGGTGCTTATTGATGCGCGCCTTGCGCACGACATGTCGATCATGCCGGCCGCGCCCATCATGGCGGCCGTGACGCTCTTCACGTTTGCCTGCATTCCGATTTTGACCATTGCGCTCGGCCACAGTTGCCGTAAAGCCTCTGCCTGAACGCGGTCATACTCAAAAGTTGTTGTCGGCCAAACACGTCGGAATTTGGACGCCGACTAAAATCGCTGCACACGACGGTGCCCGCACGAGGCCCGCTACCGATTTTTGACAGTGAGGGCTCTTTTTGATGACCACACTTCAGAGCTGCCTGCGTCGGTTGCTTTTGACGCTCGGAGTATTGTTTGCTTTTCTGAACGCGGCCTGCGCCTCGACGATGACCGTGACGGACCTCGCCGGCCGTACGGTGACTTTCACCAAAGCACCCGAACGCTTCATCGTTGCCAACTACATCGCCAACTTCATGATGGTGGGCGGCGCCGTGAGCCTTAACCGCGTCGTCGGCATGACGCAGGACGGTTGGCAGCAGATGCGGCTCGGCGAGTACCGTGTTCTGACGCAGGCCTTCCCGCGCATCAAGGACATTCCCAGCATCGGCGGCTACCACGACTCGATCCTCAATTCCGAAAAAATTCTGGCCTTAAAGCCCGACGTGCTCATCATCAACACGGCCCAGTACGCCGACAACAGTCAGCGCGTCGAGGTATTTGAAAAGGCCGGCATCCGCGTGGTCGTGCTCGACTACCACTCGATGCAGCCCGAGCATCACATCCGCAGCACGCAGATTCTGGGGCAGCTTCTCGGCCGGCAAGAAACGGCGCAGCGCCAGTGCGCACGCTATCGCGAAATTCTCACCACCATTGAAAAGCGCATTGCGCAACTGCCCGACGCCGCCAAGCATCGGCGCGTCTATGTCGAAGGCGGCAGCAAGGGGGTGGGCGAATACGGCAACTCCTACAACGCCACAGTCCTTTGGGGCGCCATTTTGAAGCGTCTGCAGGCAGCCAACCTGGCAGAAAACATAAAGCAGCCCTATGCGGCGCTCGATCGGGAGTACGTCCTCTCACGCAATCCCGAAGTCATCGTCATCGTGGGCAGCATCTGGCAGAACAAACACGAGAGCGACCAAATGCGCATGGGGCTGACAGTGCCCGAATCCCTTGCCCGTGAGCGCCTCAGCGGGTTTGCCAAACGGCCGCTGTGGCAGCGCCTTAAGGCCGTACAGACGGACCAAGTCTACGGTCTGGATCACGGGAGCCTGCGCTGCATGCTCGACTACACATTCTCGATGTACCTTGCCAAGGTTCTCTACCCGGACACCTTTGCCGATTTTGACGCCCAAAAGGAAATTGAAACCTTCTGGCGCACCTACCTTCCCGAAGTTGATGCCAAGGGAACGTTCTTTATTCGGCTCAATCACTGATATCCGGCAACAGCCATGTCCTGTCACGCAAACTACAAACGGCACATCCGCAGGCGCCTCATGATCGTGGGGCTGCTGACGGTTGCGCTCGTCGTGACGGCACTGGCCGACCTTGCCGTCGGCGGCTCGCGCATGCCCTTGATCGACGTCATTCGGGCACTCACCGCGGGACCGGGCGGCGAGAGCATTGAAGCGGCCATTTTATGGTCGATCCGCCTGCCGATGACGCTCACGGCCCTGTGTGTGGGAACGGCTCTGGCAGTCGCGGGACTGGAAATTCAGAACATCACCGGCAATGCCCTTGCCAGCCCCTCGACGCTGGGCATCTCTTCGGCAGCCAGTTTCGGAGCGGCCGCGGCGATCACGGGAGGATTCACGCTTTTCGGACAGCTTTGGATCGGCACGGCCCTTGCGGCCTTTGCGCTGGCGCTTGCCGTATCGGTGGCAGTCTTTGCCCTCGGACGTCTGCAGGGCATGAGTCCGACGTCGCTTATTTTGTCGGGCATCGTCATGAACTTCTTTTTCATGGCGCTGCAGCAGTTTCTGCATTACCAGGCAAGTCCCGAAATTGCCCAACTCATCAGCGGATGGACGTTTGGCAACCTTGAGCGTAGCTCCTGGACAAGTGCGGCGGCGGCGGCCGTCGTAACGCTCTTGGGCTTTGTGTATCTGCTGGCCCGATCCTGGGTGATGACGGCACTCACACTCGGCGAAGAACGTGCCCGAAGCCTTGGGATTGCCGTCGGCCGCCTGCGCGCCGAGGTCTTTTTCCTGAGCTCGCTCATGATCGCCGCGGCTGTCGGCTTTATCGGCACTGTGAGTTTCGTGGGCCTCGTCGCGCCCCACTGTGCACGCCTCATGCTCGGCGAAGATCAGAGGTTTTTGCTGCCCGCCACGCTCCTTACCGGGGGGCTTTTAATGCTAGCAAGCAGCTTTGCCGCCAAGCTTTTGTCGACGGGCGCCATGCTGCCCGTGGGCATCATCACGAGTCTCGTGGGCGTGCCCTTCCTGCTCGTGCTGCTTTTAAAGAGTCGGGAGGCCGCGCGATGAAGACACTGACCCTTTGCAATGTCGGCGTCGCCTTCGGGCGCAAAGAGGTGCTCCGCGGCATCGACTGTACCCTGAAGGCAGGGGAGCTCGTGAGCATCATCGGTCAGAACGGCTGCGGCAAAACGACGCTCTTAAAGACCATGGCGGGGATTCTCCCGTACACAGGCACCATTGGCACGGACGACGAAAACGCCGGGCTTTCGCCCGAGACCGTCTCCTATGTGCCGCAGCTCGCGTCCGTCACGAGTTCGCTCACCGTCTTTGAAATGGTGCTGCTGGGGCTCGTGCGCACGCT
>CAMAHM010000007.1 GCA_945834535.1 uncultured Sutterella sp.
CGCGAGCGGCGCATCGTGCTGGATCATACGAAAGACTGAGCAAAACGCTCAGGAATTTTTTTATCGCCTGTGACAAAATACCTGCCGACTCCGTCGCGCAGGCGCTCGTCCATCGTCCGCCTCCTTTTTGCGCGCCGCGCATTTGACTGACTGCGCGCCTGGTCCGACCGTACTTGTCGGGCACGGGCGTTTTTGACACAAAATTCCCCTTAGCCATGGCCATTGAAGACTATCTGACTCTTGCCGAACCGACCGATGAAGTCATTGAAACCGACGCCGTCATTGTGGGCGCGGGCCCCGTGGGGCTTTTTCAGGTTTTTGAACTCGGTCTTCTGGAAATCAAGGCCCATGTCGTCGACTCGCTCAAGAACGTGGGCGGCCAGTGCATGGAGCTCTACCCCACCAAGCCGATCTACGACATTCCCGCCGTGCCGGTGTATTCGTCCTACGAGCTCACCGAAAATCTGCTCAAGCAGATCCACCCCTTCGGCCCGGTCTTTCACCTCGGCCAGGAAGTGACGCACGTACAAAAGCGCGAGGACGGCCTTTTTGACGTGGCCACCGACAAGGGCACGAAGTTCCTGTGCAAGACCGTCATCATCGCCGCCGGCGTCGGCTCCTTCCAGGCCCGCCCCCTGCGCGTGCCCGGCATCGAGAAGTTTGAAGGCACCCAGCTGCACTACCGCGTGCGCGATCCGGAAATGTTCGCCGGCAAAAACGTCGTCATCTGCGGCGGCGGCGACTCGGCCCTCGACTGGACGCTCAACCTCGTCGGCAAGGCCGAAAGCGTCGTGCTGCTGCACCGCCGCGACGGCTTCCGCGCCGCCTCGGCGAGCGTTGCCAAGATGAAGGAGCTGTGCGAGAACTGGGAAATGCAGTTTGAAGTCGGTCAGATCACCGGCTTTGAAGAGCGCGACGGCAAGCTCACCGAAATCCGCGTGACGGGCGGCGACGGCGTGGTGCGCCGCATGCCCCTCGATCACCTGCTCGTCTTCTTCGGCCTGCAGCCCAAGATCGGCCCGATCGCCGAGTGGGGGCTCGAGCTCGAACGCAAGCAGATCGTTGTCGACACCGAAAAGTTCGAGTCTTCCATCCCGGGCATCTTCGCGGTCGGCGACATCAACACCTATCCGGGCAAGAAGAAGCTCATTCTCTCGGGCTTTCATGAATGCGCCCTTGCCGCCTTCGGCGCCATCAAGTACGTCTTCCCCGAAAAGAAGGTGTTCCTGCAGTACACGACGACGAGTCCCAAGCTGCACAAGGTGCTCGGCGTGGAAACGCCCGATCTGGACGACTGATCTCTGATCCGATCCTCGTCCTGATTTTGACCAAGCCGTCGACGTCCCGCCGCGGGATGCGACGGCTTTTTCTCTGCCTCGCGCCAAAATTAAAGTAGACTCACTCCGTGATCGAGCCGCCTTTTCGATTCACGGAAGCGTCGGCTTTCCCTTCGTTCCGTTGTTTGCACACTTATGGAAAGATTTCAACGCGTTGCCATCATCGCCAAGCCCGTGGGCAACAACATCGCCGAACACGTCCGCAGTCTCATCGAAATCGTCCGTGACGCCGGCTGCACGCCCCTTCTGGACGACAACGCCGCCGCCCACCTCAAGCAGCTCGGACTGCGCCCCGCGTGGCGCGTCGGGCAGGCCCGGGACCTTGCCGCCGACTGTGATGTGGCAATTTCCCTCGGCGGTGACGGCACCATGCTCGGCGCGGCCCGCACGGTAGCGCCCTTCAACGTCCCCGTCATCGGCATCAACGCCGGACGTCTGGGGTTTATCACGGACATCGTCATCGAAGAGATGGCCCGCATCATCCCCGACATGCTCGCCGGTCACTATGTCCGCGATCCGAGGCACATGCTGCAGGGCCGCATCTACCACGAAGGAAAAGAGGTCTTTCGGGAACTTGCCGTCAACGACATCGGCATCAGTCACGGCCGAGCCCTCGGCATGGTCGAATACACGGTGTACGTGGACGGCGAACAGATGGCCGTACAGCGTGCCGACGGCGTGCTCGTGAGTTCGGCCACCGGCTCGACCGCGTACGCGATGGCCGCGGGCGGCCCCATCATGCACCCTGCGACCAAAAACATGCTCCTTGTACCGGTGGCACCGCACACGCTCTCCAACCGCCCGATCGTACTTTCCAAGCGCTCGGTGATTGACATCGAGGTCAACGAAACCCGCAGTGCCGTGGCAAGCTTTGACGCGCAGATTCTGCACGACGTCGTTGCCGGCGACGTGCTGCGCATCAGCGTGAGCGACACCATGTTCACGATGCTGCACCCCGTCGGCTGGAGTCACTTCGATCTTTTGCGCCGTAAACTCAAGTGGAACTACCTGCCGCAGGCCGAGCGTCCGATCCATACCCGAGAGCAGGACGTACGCCCCCTTGCCTGCACCACGCCTCTTGATAAGAACTGATCGCCGACACCATGCTTCAGCTGCTGACTCTCAAGGATTTCGTCATCGTCCCCTTTCTGAGCATCGAGGCCGACAAGGGGCTTACGTGCCTCACCGGTGAAACCGGCGCGGGCAAGTCGATTCTGATCGACGCACTCGAACTCGTATTGGGCGCCCGCAGCGACGCCGGACTTATTCGCGAAGGGGCCGAGCGCACCGAAGTGAGCGCCGAATTTTCCGCGACGCCCCGAGCGCGCACGTGGCTTGCCAACGCCGGACTCGAAGCGGGCGACACCGTTCTTTTGCGGCGCACGGTCGACATCAGGGGCCGCAGCCGCGCCTGGATCAACGCCACGCCCGTCACCATCACCCAGATGAAGGAGCTCGGAGAAAGGCTTGTCGACATTCACGGGCAACACGCGCATCAGTCGCTTTTAAAGCCCGCCTACCAGCTGCAGCTCGTCGACGGTTTCGGAGCGACCAAGGCGCAGCGCATCAAAGTGCGCGATGCCTGGCTTGCCTGGCAGGAAAAACTCAGCCTTCTGACGCAGGCCACGCAGGACACCGACCGTCTGCAGGCCGAGTCCGAACGCCTGCAGTGGATCAACGAAATTCTCGAAGAACTCAGTCCTCGGGAGGGCGAGTGGGACAAGCTGAGCGAAGAGCACAAGGTGCTTTCCAATGCCGCCGACATTGTGACGCACGTGCAAAACGCGCTCGATAACCTGCGCGACGGCCCCGAGAGCGCACTGAGAGCCCTGGGGCTCGCGCAAAACGCACTGCGCTCGGCCGCCAGGTGGGATGAAGCCTGCGCGGGTTTTGACGCCTCGCTCGGAGAGGCCGCCAACATCCTTGAAGACGCCGCACGAGAGCTGTCGCATCGGCTCGACAAGCTCGACATTGACGACGAACGTCTCACGCGTGTCGAAGAGCGCCTTGATGCGTACTGGAAAATCTCCCGCAAATTTCACCGCACGCCCGAGGAGCTTCACG
Organism: uncultured Sutterella sp.; assembly: GCA_945834535.1. Taxonomy (GTDB): domain Bacteria; phylum Pseudomonadota; class Gammaproteobacteria; order Burkholderiales; family Burkholderiaceae_F; genus Duodenibacillus. Next base: position 3,402 of record CAMAHM010000007.1, read on the forward strand.
ACTTTTGGATGCAGACCCGTGAGCGGATCGGACAGATTGAGCTCACAAGCGACATTGCCGCGCTCGAAAAAAGCGAACAAAAGGCCAAAGAGGTTTACCTCAAGGAAGCGGGTGTGCTCACGACGCTGCGCAGACAGGCTGCGCAGGAGCTCTCGGAAGCCGTTACGGCCGAAATGCAGACGCTTTCCATGGCGGGCGGTCGCCTTGAAATCGCCCTGCATACCTCAGAACCCCGCTCAGGGGGCCTTGAGACGTGCGAGTTTTTGGTGAGCGGCCACGCCGGCGCCACGCCGCGGGCGCTTACCAAGGTAGCTTCGGGCGGGGAGTTGGCGCGCATCTCGCTTGCCATTGCCGTGATCACAGCCCAGATCACCCCCGTGCCGACGCTCATTTTCGACGAAGTCGACAGCGGCATCGGCGGCGCCGTGGCCGAGGTCGTTGGACGGCTTTTACGGCGTTTGGGAGCCTCAAGGCAGGTGCTGTGCGTCACGCATCTGCCTCAGGTTGCCGCCTGCGGTCATCAGCAATGGCTCGTCAAAAAACACACCGAAGACGGTCGCACAACGAGCAGCCTCAGAACGCTCAGCGAAAAAGAGCGAACCGATGAAATTGCCCGCATGCTCGGCGGCACCGTGATTACGGACGCCACGCGTGTTGCCGCCCGCGAGCTTCTTGACACTGCCGCCCGCGCCGAGAACTGACTCACCCGACGCCGAGCCGCCAAGCAAAACAGCCCGAGGAAAAACTCCTGCGGGCTGTTGTGTTGTCAGTACTCTGCGAGCGGCGCCTTAGTCGTTCATCACCTTGACGGACGGCATGATGCGGCTCATGTCCTTCGAGCGCTGTGCAATCGCAGCGGCCGCCTGCAGCGCAATCTTGCGGTAGATGGCAGCCACTTCGCTGTCGGGGTGCGACACAACCGTGGGACGGCCCGAGTCGGCCTGCTCGCGGATGCTCGTTTCAAGCGGCAGCTGTCCGAGCACGGGCACCTTGTACTGCTCGCTCATGCGGCGGGCACCGCCTTCGCCGAAGATGTGTTCCATGTGGCCGCACTTGGGGCAGACGAAAAGAGCCATGTTTTCCACGATGCCGAGCACGGGCACATTGACCTTTTCAAACATGCGCAGCCCCTTCTTGGCGTCCAAAAGCGCGATGTCCTGGGGCGTGGTCACCACCACGGCGCCCGTCACGGGCACCGACTGCGAGAGCGTGAGCTGGATGTCGCCCGTTCCCGGCGGCATGTCGATCACAAGGTAGTCGAGGTCGTTCCAGTTGGTCTGCGTGAGCAGCTGGGTCAGGGCCTGAACGACCAGAGGACCGCGCCAGATCATGGGTTCGTCCGGATCGATCATGAAACCGACCGAGTTAATCTGCAGTCCGAGGCTTTCGATCGGCTCCATGTTGACGCCGTCCACGCTCATGGGCTGGCCCTTGGCGCCGAGCATCATGGGCTGCGAGGGACCGTAGATATCCGCGTCAAGCACGCCCACGCGCGCGCCTTCGGCAGCAAGCGCCAGCGCCAGGTTGGCCGTCACGGTCGACTTGCCGACACCGCCCTTGCCCGAGCTCACCGCAATGATGTTCTTGACGTTGGCCAGGGTCTTTAAGCCGCGCTGCACACGGTGCGAGATGATTTCCCCGGAAACCGTCACGAGCACCGACTTAAAGCCCGCCGTCTGCAGAGCTTCGCGCACGCGCAGTTTGATTTCCTCTTCGACGGACTTAACCGGATAGCCGGGCGCAACCGTCACGGCAACGGTATCGCCGTCAACGGCAACGTTCTTGATCGCCTTGAAGTCGGCAAGGGGCTTGTTGCAGACCGGATCGAGCACGGCGCCCGCGATCTGGGAAACTTGTTCAGGGGTCATCATGGTGGTTGTTGTTCTGTACTAAAAGGATGAACGGGCACCGCAGCAGCCCGCCCGATTGAGAGCGCGGCCGCAGAGCGAGGCCTTGCGGTTATAGAATTAGAGTTTACGCGGAAAATACCCGTTTATCTTTACGGATATTTCACCCGAGCTCGATCAACTTTTTTGTGATTTTCAATTTCGACATGACGACCAAAAAGCGCAACCTTTTTGTCACGACGGCCCTTCCCTATGCGAACGGGGCGTTCCATATGGGCCACATCATGGAATATATCCAGGCCGACATCTGGGTTCGTCATGAACGAATGTGCGGCAATGCGGTGCACTTTGTGGGCGCGGACGACGCGCACGGCGCCCCCATCATGATCGCCGCCCAGAAAAAAGGCATCACGCCGCAGCAGTTTGTGGCCGAGATCGCCGCGGGCCGCAAGGAATACCTTGACGGCTTTCACATTGAATTTGACCACTGGCACTGCACCGACAGCCCGGAAAACACCGAACTGTCGCAGGACATCTACAAGCGTCTTAAGGCAGCGGGCCTGATCTACACCAAGGAAATCGAACAGTTCTACGACACGGCCAAGGGGATGTTTCTTGCCGATCGCTTCATCAAGGGGACCTGCCCCAAGTGCGGCGCCGAAGATCAGTACGGCGACTCGTGCGAAAAGTGCGGTGCCGTCTACAGCCCCACCGAACTTATCGATCCCAAGAGCGCGCTGTCGGGCACGACGCCCGTCATGAAGACCTCGACTCACTACTTCTTCAAGCTCTCCGACCCCAAGGCCGTGCAGTTTTTGAAGGAGTGGACCGTCGGCAACGGTGCCGACGGCCTGCCCCGCGTGCAGTCCGAAGTTCTTGCCAAGGATGAAGAATGGCTTGCCGAGGGCAACCTCAACGACTGGGACATCTCGCGCGACGCGCCCTACTTCGGCATCGAAATTCCCGACGCTCCGGGCAAGTACTTCTACGTCTGGCTCGACGCCCCCATCGGGTATCTGGCGTCCTTCAAGGGCTACTGCGCCAAGAAGGGTCTTGACTTTGAAGCCGAACTCACGCGTGAAGACACCGAACAGATCCACTTCATCGGCAAGGACATCATCTACTTTCACACGCTGTTTTGGCCGGCGATGCTGCACTTTGCGGGCAAGCCCTTCCGCGTGCCCGATCACGTGAACGTGCACGGCTTCATGACCGTCAACGGCGCCAAGATGAGCAAGTCCCGCGGCACCGGCATCAGTCCGCTCGACTACCTCAAGCTCGGCATGAACGCCGAGTGGCTGCGCTACTACCTGGCCGCCAAGCTCAACAGCTGCGTTGAAGATGTCGACTTCACCAAGACCGCTTTTGAGGCACGCGTCAACTCCGATCTCATCGGCAAGTACGTCAACATCGCCAGCCGCGCAGCGGGCTTCATCTTCAAGCGCTTTGAAGGCCGCGTGAGCGATGAGGCCATGAAGGACGCCGTCATTGAAACGCTGCGCGAGGCTGCCCCTGAAATTCAGGACGCCTACGAAAAGCGCGAGTACGCCCGCGCCGTGCGCCGCATCATGGAGCTTGCGGACGTCGTCAACGAATTCGTCGATCGCGAAAAGCCCTGGGAACTCGCCAAGGACGCCGCGCGTGCTGCGGATCTGCAGCGCGTTGCCTCGGTTGCGCTCGAAGGCTTCAGGCTTCTGACGCTGTATCTCAAGCCCGTTCTGCCCGCCACCGCCAAGCGTGTTGAGGCATTCCTTAACTGCGGTGAGCTGATGTGGGACTCGGTTGCCACGCCCCTTTCGAGCGCCAACCCCATCAACAAGTACGAACACCTCATGGGCCGCGTCGACCGCGTCAAGCAGCTCGACGCTCTTCTGCCCGAAGTTGCGCCCGAAGCGCCCGCTTCACAGCCCAAGGCCGAGAAGCCCGCAAAACCCGCCAAGGCTGCCGCGCCCGCCAAGAATGTCGACCCCGACGCCCCGGGCGGTCAGAAGATTGCCGACGTGTGCACGATTGACGACTTTGTGAAGGTCGACCTGCGCGTTGCGCGCATCGTCAAGTGCGAAGAAGTCGAAGGATCGGACAAGCTCCTGCGCCTTGAACTTGACCTTGCCGAAGGCCGTACCCGTCAGGTCTTCTCGGGCATCAAGGCCTGGTACAAGCCCGAAGACCTCGTCGGCCGTCTTGTGGTGATGATCGCCAACCTTGCTCCTCGAAAGATGCGCTTTGGCGTGTCCGAAGGCATGGTTCTGGCCGCCAGCAACGCCGCCGACAAGAATGCCGTGTACCTGATCGAACCCTTTGAAGGTGCCCAGCCCGGCATGCGCCTGAGCTGATCGCTTTAAGCGTTCAATCCTCAAAAAGGATCCGTGCGTCAAGCCCGGATCCTTTTTTGCTTTTGCTGCGCGGATGTTTAGCCGTCGGCACAGTAGGCTCTGCCCGAATTTGAGGCTTCTCAAAGGCAGTCTTCAGGGCTCAAAAAAAGGCCCGTCCGCGAGGACGAGCCCTTTTGTGAATCAGGCGGCGCACACGGCAGCCGCCCGTTGCGATTCAAATCGTGCGTTAGACCATGAGCAGAGCGCAGCAGATCACGGCGATGAAGCACGGCACGCAGGTGCGCTTGACGACTTCAAGCGGGTTCACCATGGCGATACCCGAGACGAGAATCGTCACACCGGCAAGCGGCGACATCGTACGACCCAGAGCGCCCGTCAGGAACGCCAGACCGCCCAGACCTTCAATGGTCATGCCGAAGTCCTTGGCGTGCGGCGTCACGGTTTCGTTGAAGGCGAGCGTCGCGGCGTCACCCGAACCGGTGATCACACCCATGACCCACGGACCGATCGAACCACCCCAGCGGGCGATTTCGGACGAGTCGCGCAGAGCATCGACGAACGAGCCGATCAGACCCGTGGCACGCAGACCGGCGGCGAAAACGCCGGCGGCGATGATGATGCCCATCACGTCGGCATAGCCTTTACCCATGCCGTTGAAGAACTGCTTGGAGAATTCCTGAGGATTGGCGCGAGCCACGGCGAGAGCACAGATGGCACCGATCAGCATAGCCTGAGCCACGCCCATCTTGATCTGGGGGATCCAAACGTTGCCGGCCACCAGAATGGCAATCGGAATCAGCGGAACAATGGCCTTGAGCGGGTTGGGCACAAAGCCGTCGTCCTTCATGAGCTTGGATTCGTCGACCTGAGCGTTGGCGTCACCCTTGTGGTCACCGAAGATGAAGCACATGACGAGCGTACCGACGATCAGGATGGCGCCGCACATGAGCGAGTAGTTCATATGCGTGCCAATGAACTGGATCACTTCCATGTTGGCCATCTTGGCCACGTAGGGGTTGTGCGAGGTGCCGGGCGAGAGGTAGGAGCCGATCGTGCCGGCAAGCACCGCGGCAGCGGCAGCAGCGGGCTTAATCTTGGCGCGAAGCATCACGGGAATGAGAGTCGAACCGACGGCAGCGGCACAGCCCGCGGCCGAAGGAATGGCGATGTTCACGAAGAACGTGATGGCCGTGCAGACGGGAATGAGGAAGATGCCCAGACCGCGAATCGGGCTGGCAAGGTAGTGCACGAGCGAGCGGTCACAGCCCGTGTAGCTGGCGGTGAAGGCAAAACCCATCGAACCGCAGATTGCCATAATGAGCGAGTTGTTCGTCATAGACTTGGCGAACTGGTTGACGCCGCTCATGAAGTCCCAGCTGATCAGACACAGAAACAGACCCGCGGCGATCAGCACCATGCGGGTTTCCCAGCGCTTGATCAGCGCGTAGACGGTGGCAATGATCACCAAAATGGCGATCATGGACAGAATAGACATACTTCCTCCAAAACCAAACAGCCCAAAAGGCCTCGGGAATACTAATCACTTTATCTTAGAAGGTTGAGCCTAGTTTTTCCCTGCGGAAAAGCCTTAAAAAATTTCAGACTATTTACACTTTGAAAAAGTCTGATACAGACTAAGTAAAAACACCTAAAATGCACAAACCGCACCCTCTCCCATGGAGAAGATGCGGTTTGAAGCACTGTTGCATCTGCCCAACGGGCGATGCGTACTGCAGTTAGACGGAGAACGACGAGCCGCAGGAGCAGGAGGTCACGGCATTGGGATTGCGGATCACGAACTGCGAGCCTTCAAGATCGTCCTTGAAGTCGATTTCCGCGCCCACGAGATACTGCATCGAGAGCGAGTCCACGAGGAAGGTCACTCCGTCGGCCTCAATCACCTGATCATCGGGCTCGGCCGTTTCTTCAAACTGAAAGCCGTACTGAAAACCCTGACAACCGCCGCCCTGCACAAAAACGCGCAGCGGCATGTTGGGGTTCTCTTCCTCTGCGAGCAGCTCCTTGACCTTGGCCACGCATGCCGGGGTAAAGACGAGAGGTTCGGGCGCTTCTTCCGGGGAAGCATTCTGCACTTGGGTTTCTTCACTCATTCTCAATTCTCCACTTCGAAACGCGCCGTTGAAAACTGCGTCCCGGGGGCGACGCTGCACGGGCTGTTCGAGAAAAACGTCGGTCGATTATAGATCAAAAGATCGACAAAATTAGTCAAGTTTTTCAGGCGCAACGCCTTTGGGCAGAAGCACCCAGGCGCGCGTCACGCTCTTTTGCCGCCCGGCCGTTTCACCTGCTCCATCTCCGTAACCCCAAAAATAGTCAAAGCGGATCGGCCCCCGTATGGCGCTGCCCGTGTCCTGCGCGATGACGGGACGCGCCCAGTGCATGGCGGGCGTTGCCTGATCAGCCTCGATCACAAAAGGCGTTCCGAACGACCAAAACCTGCGATCCACGGCGACCGACGCCTCGGCAGTGAGCGGCACGCCCTGCGCTCCCACGGGACCGTCGTCGGGGTTTAGGTCGTTGCGTTCGGCAAAAAAGACAAAACGCGGATTGGTATTGAGCATCTCCTGCGTGCGCGACGGATTCTCGCGCGCCCATGCCTTGATGCGCTGCATGCTCATTTCGCCGGGTTTGAGACCTGCGTTCCTGACAAGCCAGCTGCCGACAGACTTGTAGGGGTGTCCGTTGTTGTCCGCGTAGCCCAGGCGCAGAAACGAACCGTCCTCGAGTGCGACACGGCCCGACCCCTGAATCTGCAAAAAGAAGGCCTCCACCGGATCGTCCACCCAGCAAAGCACTGCACTGCGTTTGAGATCCGCGCGCTTTTCGATCGCCTCTCGGGTGTCGTACGGCACAAGCCGACGACCGACCACCTTGCCGCGCAGCTTGAGGTCCTTGGTCTGCGGATAGAGCCCCGCGAGATCCACTTCAATCAAATCGTCGGGGACTCCGAAGAGCGGGAATCGATATGCGCCGTGCCGCGTGCGGCTGCCCCGCAGCATCGGCTCGTAGTAGCCCGTCGTCAGGCCTGTTTCGGAAAGCCCGCGCTCTCGCGAGGCCACCTGATACGCGTCAAAGGCCACTTCAAAAAAGAGTCGGGCGCCGGACTCTTCGACAGCCCGGGCCTGCTCGCACGGGGTGCGCCACACGGGGCTTTCAGACATGCGCGCACAGGACTTTCTGAACGCCGTCAGTGCCGAACGCCAGTGTGCGTCATCCGTCGCAGGGAGTTCGGAAAATGCTGTCGGGCGGAATAAAACATCGCCCCGACTGTGCGTGTAGAGTCGCGCCCAATCGAGAGACTCCGGCTCGACGGCCACACCGCCCTCGTCAGACACGCTGGCGCAGCCCGCCAAAAGCAGCGCCGACAGGGCGACTGCTCCCAGCGCAACTCGACGAAAAATTGCCTTGTAAATAAAGTGCTTAGCCATAAGTTACGGCAGAAAAGCCGCCTGAATGTCGCTCAGAAAAAGTCGCCCCTTATCCGTGGGTTCAATGCGGGAAGGATCGTCGACTAAAAGTCCTTGCGCTTTGAGCTCAGACAAGGCCGGCTCGAGCGCCCCCATGTCAAGTCCCGTACGACGCTGCCAAAGATCGGCCGAAACGCCCTCAATGAGCCGCGGCGCATTGAGCATGAACTCAAACGGAAGCTGCTCGGGCGGCACGCGCCGCGTCTGTGCAGCAAGGCGACAATTAAGCGCCTCGGAAATATAAGTCGCCGGGCGCGCACTTCTTTGCGTGCGCAGTACACCCGAGCGCGTGGAAATTTTTCCGTGCGCCCCCGCTCCGATCCCCAGATAGTCGCCGAACGTCCAATACGTCAGATTGTGGCGGCAAAAATGCCCGGGGGCGGCGTAGCCCGACACCTCGTAATGCACAAAGCCCGCAGCTCGCAGCTTCTCGTGCACGATGTCATTCATGTCGTACACGAGATCCTCATCGGGCAGCCCGTCGGGCAACGCTTTGGCAAACGCCGTCCCCTCTTCAATCGTCAGTTCATAGCACGACATGTGCTGAACACCGAGTGAAAACGCAGTGTCGAGGTCCGACTGCAGCGTTTCAACGGTTTGCCCGGGCAGAGCGAACATCAGATCGAGGTTGACGTTGCCGCAGACGCGCACTGCGAGCTTAACCGCATCAACAGCCTGTTGAGCCGAGTGAATGCGCCCGAGTTTTCTGAGACTCGCGTCGGTAAAGCTCTGCACGCCGATCGAAATGCGATTCACTCCCGCGTGAACGTATGCCGGCAGATTTGCCGTGTCGATTGTTCCGGGGTTGGCCTCAATGGTTATCTCGCAGTCGTCTGCCGTGGCAACGCGCTCCCTGATGCCCTGCATGAGCAAATGAAACCCCTCGGGCGTCATCAGACTCGGCGTGCCGCCCCCGAAGAAAATGCTCGTAAGCGGGCGCCGGCTCTCGCAGAGCGTCAGCGAATCATCCAAATCGGCCAGCAGCGCAGCGATGTAGTCCCTCTCCGGGATTGCCGCAGGTGCTGCGTGGGAGTTGAAGTCGCAGTAGGGACACTTACGCACGCACCAGGGCCAGTGCACATACAGTGCCAGAGGCTCGGCGGGCAGTTCTACCATCCCCAGCGTTCCTTGAGTTCTTCAGCCAGACGCCGCATGGCGATGCCGCGGTGGCTGACCGCGTTCTTTTCCTCAGCCGTGAGTTCTGCTGCGGTTTTCCCAAAGGCGGGCACGTAAAAGTGCGGGTCGTATCCAAAACCCCCGTTGCCGCGCGGCTCGGCCACGATTTCTCCGTACCAGCAGCCTTCCACAACAATGGGGTCGGGATCGTCGGACGAACGGACGGCCACCAGAACACACGTGTAGTGCGCGGATTTATCCGCCTTGTCCGCAAGGCGAGAAACCAATTTGGCATTGTTGGCCGCGTCGTCCTTGGCCTCACCGGAGCGAACGCAGGCGTAGCGGGCCGAATGCACGCCGGGCTCGGTGACGAGCGCATGCGCCGTGATGCCCGAGTCGTCGGCCATCGCGGGCAGGCCCGTTTGGCGCGACGCGTTGCGGGCCTTGGCAAGAGCGTTTTCAAGGAAGGTTTCGAAGGGCTCCTCGCACTCCGTGACATTGAGTTCGCCCTGCGCAACGACGCGCACGCCGGCCGCACCAAAGAGCGCGTTGAATTCACGCAGCTTGCCCTTGTTGTTGGAGGCGAGCACCAACGCTTTTGTCTGCTCCATGACTGTCACTCCTCTATTTACTCAGCCGCGAGAGCCGCGCGCTGGGCGGCCATGAGTTCATTGCAGCCCTTGTGCGCCAGATCGAGCATGCTGTCGAGCTCAGCGCGCGTAAAAGGCGTGCCCTCGGCCGTGCCCTGAATTTCGACGAAGGCCCCCTCGCTCGTCATCACGACGTTCATATCCGTCTCGCTCGTGCTGTCTTCGACATAGTCAAGGTCCAAGACGGGGCCGGCGTCGGTCATGCCGACGCTCACCGCTGCGATCTGAGCGCGGATGGGATTTTCAGAGATGAGCCCCGCTTCAAGCATGCCGTTGACGGCGTCCGTCAGCGCCACGAAGGCGCCCGTGATGGACGCGCAGCGCGTGCCGCCGTCGGCCTGCAGCACATCGCAGTCGAGCGTGATCGTGTATTCACCGAGTTTTTTGCGGTCCACAATGCCGCGCAGGCTGCGGCCGATGAGGCGCTGAATTTCCTGCGTGCGGCCCGACTGCTTGCCGCGGGCGGCTTCACGATCCGTGCGCGTACCCGTGGAGCGCGGCAACAGACCGTATTCGGCAGTCACCCAACCCTCGCCCTTATCCTTCAAAAACTTCGGCACGCCTGCGGCGACGCTCGCCGTGCAGAGCACCTTGGTGCGGCCTACGCTCACCAACACGCTTCCTTCTGCGTGGCAGGTGTAGTGACGTTCAAAAGCAATCTGGCGCATCTCGTTGTTGGCGCGCCCGTCGTGACGACTTGACATGATGTGCAGTCCTTCAAAAACCCAAACAAACCATCCCGCATCGTACAGCATGCGCAGGCTGCCGACGCTCGCGCACTCGCTCAGTCGACGCGGGCGGTATCATTCGGCACACTTGATTCATAGAAAATCGGATTTTCCCCATGGCCTGCATTCATTCCATGACCGGGTTCGCCTCGGCTCAGGGCGACATTTCCCTCGGACACGTCACCGTTGAGGTGCGTTGCGTCAACTCCCGCTATCTCGACCTCAATCTCAAAATCTGCGAGGATCTGCGCTTTACCGAGCCGGCGCTCCGTCAGGTCATCACTGCGCGAGTCAAGCGCGGCAGTTTTGAATGCCGTATCAGTCTGAAGAGCAGTCTCGAAGACGGCGTCGGCACCGTCAATGTCGCGGCACTCACGACTCTTAAAAATCTTCAGAGCGCAGTGCTCTCTGAACTGCCTGACGCACGCGCACTCTCGGTGATTGACGTTTTGAGCTACCCGGGCATTCTCGCCAACAACGCCGCTGATCCTGACGTCATTCAGAACGAATTGCTTGCTGTGCTGGATCGGGCGCTTGAGAGTTTCTGCGCGAGCCGCCAGCGAGAAGGCAAAGCGCTTGCCGATGTGTTGCTTAAGAACTGCGATCAAATCGACGCAGTTGTCGCGAATGTCGCAGCGAAAATCCCGGAAATCCATGCGCGCTTTCGCGAAAAGCTCGCTGAGCGCCTGCAGGAGGCTATGAGCGAGACGCTCAGCAAAAACAGCACGCTTTCGCCCGAAGAAGTTGCCGATCGGATTCGTCAGGAAGTCACCCTGTACGCTCTGCGTATGGACGTCGAGGAAGAAATCAATCGCCTGCGAACGCATGTGGCCGAAGTGCGGCGCGTGCTCGCCGCCGGGGGAGCCGCTGGGCGTCGGCTCGATTTCCTCACGCAGGAACTCAACCGTGAGGCCAATACGCTCGGCAGCAAAGCCGCGGCAATTGCAATGACCGACGCGAGCATTGCTCTCAAAATCTCGATTGATCAGATGCGTGAGCAGTTGCAGAACATCGAGTAATTTACGAGCTATGCGTATCCCCGCTCACGCGGGGAACACGTAGAAACGTCGCCGTAGAAAAAAATGACTGCCAACGGTCTTACCGGCTCGCCTTGGCCTCACGCTCTGCGGCCGTTTCAGCAAGAATCGCATCCCACTCTTCAAGAATCATCCAGTAAAAGTGAAGGGCGGTCTGCGCGACGAGATGAAACTGCGCTTCGTCCGTCACTTCAGGAAACGCGCGCGCCAGACGAATCGTGCCGAACTGGCCGATCATGGTGAATGCCTTGACGATATTGGGCCACTCCTGCTCGCTCTTGGGATTCATGTGCAGAATGCGGCAGGCCTCGTCGAAATTCTCGACTTCTCGGCGTGCGCGCTCCATGTAGCGGCGGCAATACTTGCAGTTCTCCACAATCTCACTCCTCGAACGAACTCACCTGCACATAGATGGGCGCAAACGGCATCGCCTGCGTCATGCGAATGAGCCCCTCTTTGGCCAATTCCAAAATCGCCAGATAGTTGACGATGACGACCTGCACGCCCCCGGCCGGGTCAAACAAGTCCGAAAATTCCAAAAACTTCACGCGCGAGAGCTTTTTGAGCGTCGCGCTCATAAATTCACGCACCGACAATTCCTGTCGGGAAATCTTGTGACTGCCCTTGAGTTTGGCCTGCGCCAGAATGTTTGCCCAAGCGGCCTCAAGGTCCGAAGCATTCACCTCGGGCAAAAGCTGCGCCTGATTCTGCTCAATTGCCACAAATGCTCGGAAAAAGTCTCGGCCGTTTCTGGGGATAGCGTCAAGTTCCATCGCCGCATGCTTCATCTTTTCGTATTCGAGCAGGCGTCGCGCGAGTTCGGCCTGAGGATCGGCCACTTCTTCCCCCGTATCGGCATTCGTGACGGGGAGGAGCAACTGACTCTTAATCTGCATCAGGTGCGCGGCCATCACAAGGTAGTCGGCCGCAAGCTCCAGATTATTTTCCCGAATGAGTTCAACGTAGCCCATGTACTGCTCGGTCACCAGCGCCATCGGGATATCCATCACGTCAAACTTCTGGCGGCGAATGAGATAAAGGAGCAGATCGAGGGGCCCTTCAAAACTTTCCAGAAAAACCTTCAGCGCGTCGGGCGGAATGTACAACCCGTCGGGCACTTCAAAAAGCGGCTCACCGTACAGCCGCGCAAACGCGACGCCGTCGACCGTCTCGGGCGTCGTATCGCCCTCGGCGGCCGCCACATCGGCGAGCGTGAGCTGCTTGCGTGTGTTGTACGGATCCTGTTTCACGTTTATTTCTGCTCGAAAAAAGAATTCACCGCAGATTGTGCCTGACAACGCCTCAGCGGTGCCGCCAGGGGCAAAGCAGGCGCTCAAGACACCACACCGCCCCGTAGAGCGCCAGCCCCAGTACGCTCATCGCGAGAATCGCGTTAAACATCTGCAGCGTATCGCCGATCCCCCAGGCATCCATGATGAGGTAGCCCAGGCCCGACTGCGTCGCAAAGCTTTCGGCAAGAAAAAGCACCGCCACGGCCGTGCCGGTCGCCACTTTAAGCGACGTCAGAAAGGCGGGCAGCGCCGCGGGCAGATAGACATAGCGGATTTTCGCAAGGCGCGTCGCCCCCATAAAGCCGATCGCCTGCGCGTACACGGGATTGAGCGACTGCGCCGAAGCGCGCACGATGACCAGCATCTGATAGCCCGTGGTGAGGGCAATGAGCGCGACGCGCGATGCGTCTCCCAAACCGAGAAACAAAAAGAACACCGGCAAAAGCACGATTTTGGGCAGAGGGTAGGTCGTAAAGAGCACGGGCGCGCCCAACCAGTCCGCCCTGCGGCTGTGTCCGAGCAAAATACCGAGCGCGAGCGCAGGCACTGCAGCGACCGTCAGTCCCACCACAAGCCGCATGAAACTTGCCGCCGCATGTCCAAGGAACACGGGATCGGTGAGCGACGCGCAAAAGGCGCGCACGGTCGCCTCGGGTGTAGGCAAAAGATCGGGCCCGGCAGCTAGGCTCGCCGCCTGCCACAGTGCGCCCAAAAGCCCAAAGGCAAGCGCGTAGCGCAGAACGAAAACGCCCGAAAACGTCAGAGTCCGTTGCGAGGCCATCACCATTCTCCCCGGGGCAGCGGGAGCGATTCGCCCATTCTCACCCGCACAAACGCTTCGTGCAGACGGCGCTGCAGCGCATAAAAGTCATCGCTGCGGCGCACGTCAACATCAGGGTCGGCACAAAAAACGGGGTTGGCGGCGCAACCTGCAACGCGCGAAGGACGAGCGCCGAGCATGAGGATGTTCTCCCCCAGATAAGCAGCCTCGGCAATGTCGTGCGTCACAAAGACCATGGTGCATCCGTGACGGCGCCACAGGCGCTTTAAAAACGTCTGCAGGTGCTCCCGGAGCACGGCGTCGATGGCCGAAAACGGCTCATCCATAAAAAGAACATCAGGCTCGGCAATAAGAGCTCTGCCGAGGGCTAGGCGCTGTTGCTGGCCGCCCGAAAGTTCCTGCGGAAAACGCGTCTCAAGCCCCTCGAGCTCAAGTTCGGCGAGCATGGAACCGACACGCTCCTCACGCCGATCGAGCCCGGCAAGTTTAAGGGGCAGCGCGAGGTTGTCGCGCACCGTCATCCAGGGAAAAAGCGCCAGATCCTGCCAGACCATGGCGGTGCGGGGAGTCCGCCTGCCGCCGCTTTCAAGCGTCACGGAGCCTGCGACAGCCGGCAGGATGCCCGCAAGGGTTTTGAGCAGAGTCGACTTACCGCAGCCCGACTCACCGATCAGCGCAAGGCTCGTTCCGGCGGGCACCGTAAAGTTGATGTCGTCTATGAGGGACGCTCCCTGCCATCCGACGGCAAGAGAATGCGCCCCGATCGCAACGCCCGTGGCAGTCTGCATCACGGACGCCCCCAGACCACAGCCTCGTACGAAGGCTGCGCTTTGATCATTCCGCGCTCAAGCATCCAGGCACCCACGCGCTCGACCTCCTCGGCCTTGGGCAGAGGCGGCAGACCGTCGGCCGTGCCGAAAAGAGAAAACCGCACCATCTTGTAGGACGAAGCAGCAGGCTTGGGAAGAAGACGTTTTTGGACCATCAGCGCGCGGTATTTTTCAGGATTATCTTCAATGCGCTTGGCGGCAGCGGCCACCGCACGGCGGAAGGCGCGCACCACGTCGTCCGTGAGAACCGTCTTTTTGAGCGCCACAACCGCCAGAGCCTCGTTAAGCCCCCGGTCGTCCCAAATGACGCGGCCGCCCTTTTGCTCCACAACACTCACGAGGGGCTCGGGCAAAAGCGCCGTTTCAATCTGCCCCGAGACGAGCATCTGCAGGCGAATCGGAATCTGACGCACTTCGGTCTTTTTGAGCGCTGAAGCAGGAAGCTTTTCGGTGCCCGTCATACGATCCAAAAGGTAGTCGATGATAGTCGAAGCGCTCATGGCCGTGGAGGTGGCAGCAAGCTTGTCGAGCCCCGTGATGCGGTCCGAAAACTTGGGCGAGACCACTAAAGCGAACGCACGCTGCGCGCTCGTCGTGTGCGTTGTCGTCAGCACCACCGCCTGCGGCGCGCCCGTTTCGTTCTGCACGAAAACGTTCATCAGGTCACCGAAATGTCCGTCGATGCGCCCGGCACGCATGGCCGCCCCGACTTCGAGCGCGCTCTTAAAGGGAACCGTTGCGACGTCGAGCCCCTCCTTTTTAAAAAGCCCCTCTTCGACGGCCACGTCGAGCACGACGGAGTCGGCCGCAGGGAGCGTGCCGATTCTGAGGGTCTGTGCGCAGAGCGTCCCGGAAAAGGCAAAGACGAGCGAAAGAGCAAACCATCGGGCGGCGCGGAACAAGTCGGTCATAGTGGTTTTTGTGTTGCTGATAAAAGACGCAAACGCCTGTTCCCGCAATCACACGGAAACAGGCGGGTGCAAAAGCTTCCTTCAAAAGAAGCCGTGCACGTTATTTCTTGGCACTCTTGCTCGAGAGCGATTTGAGACGCTTGGCAGCCTGTTCGGCAGCCCCCGTGCCCTCGTAGTCCTTGATGATTTCCTTGAGAAGCTTCACGGCGGCGGTCTTGTTTCCGAGCCCTGTGAGCGCCGCAGCCTTGGAGAGCTTGGCTTCGGGAACGCGTTCGTGCTTGGGGAAGCGCTCGATGAGTTCGTCCTGCATCGTGACGGCCTCCTTCATGCGGCCTGCGGCGTAAAGCGCCGTACCGCGCCAGTAGAGGGCCGAAGCTGCGTAGGGCGTCTCAGGCGTGTCAACGAGAAGCAGTTCAAGAAGATTCAGGCAGGCCGTGTACTTTTCCTGCATGAAGAGTGCAAGCGCCGTCTTGTAGCGACGCGTCTCTTCAGAAGACACCTTCTGAGCCTTGCCGTCGATGGTTTCTTCCGTGGGCTCGATCACGCGCAGGCGCTTGTCGAGGTCGCCGAAAAGTTCCTTGGCGGCGCGACGCTGCTGCTGCACGGCGTTGCCGAGTTCGTCGATCTGACCGATGAACTTGGAATTTTGCTCGCGGAGCTGATCAATCTGCCCCTGCAGCATGACCTGAGCATTCTGCGCGGCATCCATGCGCTCACGCAGTTCCAAAATGGCGCGACGGGCATCGTCGTCGCCAAAAAGCGCGTGAGCCGGAGCGCTCACGGCAAGCGCCGCGGCTGCCAAAAGGAGCGGCCGCGCGAGACGTTGAGAAAACTGCATCGTCATTGTCTCCGATTAGGGAGCGACCACGTCGGCACGGCGGTTGAGCGCCCAGGCTTCTTCGTTTTCACCGGAGGCAACGGGCTTTTCCGAGCCGAAGCTCACGGCTTCAATACGCGAAGCGGGCACGCCGAAAAGCTGCAGACGCTGCTTGACGGCTTCGCTGCGCTTTTGGCCGAGCGCGAGGTTGTATTCACGGCTGCCGCGACTGTCGGTATTGCCCTGCACCTGCACGGCCTGCTTGGGAGAGGCGATGAGCGCGCGGGCATGGCGCTCGATCACGGGGATGTATTCGGGCTTGACGGTGTAGGAGTCAAAGTCAAAGTACACCGAGTCGGGCTTAAAAGGTGAAGCCGACTGCGCCTTGGCGCGAGCCATGGCTTCGGCCGCGCTCGTACCCTGTTTGGCCGATTCATCGAGCTGCACGCTCGAGCAGCCGGCAAGAAGCAGCACGGATCCGGCCAGAACCGTCAAAGCCGCCTTGTGAAAGTTACGCATGATTGGAACTCCCTTGTCATTCGTATTCAACGTATTCAAAACCCCGGACTACTGCAGCAGAGGACCCCAGGTCGGTTCGCGGATGTCGCCCGCGGCGGCCGTGAGCCAGCTCGTTACCGCACCGTCCACGCTCACCGTACCGAGCACGCCCTTGCGGCCGCGCTCGCTCGCGTAGACGATCATTCGTCCGTTGGGCGAGAAGCACGGGCTCTCGTCGAACTGGTTGTGCGTGAGGATCATTTCCTGCCCCGTGGCGATCTCCATGATAGCAACACGGTAACGGCCTTCGACGCGCGTGATGTAGGAAAGGTGCGTGCCGGCAGGGTTCAGGACGGGACTGACGGCATAGTTGCCGTTGAAAGTCACGCGCTCGGCCTTGCCGCCTTCGACGGGCTGACGGTAGATCTGGGCATTTCCGCCGCGATCGCTCGTAAAGTAGAGCCACTTGCCGTCGGGCGAAAACACGGGTTCGGTGTCGATTGCCATAGAACGCGAAAAACGCGTCACGCCCGAGCCGTCCGTATTGATAAGGAAAATCTGCGTGTAGCCGTCGCGCGACAGCGCCACGGCCAGATGTTTTCCGTCAGGCGAAAAGGCGGGCGCCGAATTGTTGCCGCGGAAGTTGGCAAGAATCCGCCGCTGTCCGCTCGCAAGCTCGTGCAGGTACACGACGGGCTTTTTGGCTTCAAAACTCACGTAAGCAAGCTGCTTGCCGTCGGGCGACCAGGCCGGAGAAATAATGGGCTCGCGGCTTTTGAGCGCGGGCAGTGCGTTGGCGCCGTCGCTGTCGGCCACAATGAGCTCGTAGCTGTCCTTGGCGTGCTGCACCACGTACGCCAGACGCGAGCAGAACATGGCGCCCATGCCGGTCAGCTTGTTGTAGACGCGATCGGCGATGCGGTGCGCGATCATGCGAATCTGACGCTGCGTGCTCGTGCTGATCCACTCGTCGATCATGCCGCCCTGCACGACGTCAAAGACGCGGCAGCGCACCTCCCAGCGGCCGTCGGCGAGCTTTTCAATCGAGCCCGTGACGAGCACGTTGGCCTGACGCGAGCGCCACAGCTGCATGTCGGGCGAGACGGTCTGCGTGACCGTGGGTTCGCCCTGCGTCGGAATCAAACGAAAGTCCCCGGTGCGCGACAGGTCGGCCGCCACCACGCGCATGAGGTCAAACTGCGCGCGATTGGAGCCGTTGAGCATTTCAAGCGCAATCGGAATCTGGTTGGCGCCGACGCCGAAGATTTCAATGCGAAGCTGCGCCCGAGCGGCGTTGGCTGCGGCGAGCGCCGCCGAAGCGGCTGCGGCGCCGAGCACGGTACGACGGGTCAAAGACAAAGCCATAAATCCTTTCTCTGACAGACTTCGGGGCCCGGCGCTTGGAAAAAGACCCGGCCCCCGACATGACGAATGGGGCCCGAGGGCCCCTCTGAGGGATATGCGGGCATTCGGGATGCACCGAAATGCCCGCGCCAACCGACCGATTAGTGGCGGAAATGGCGCTCGCCCGTGAAGACCATCACGATGCCGCGTTCGTCGGCGGCGGCGATCACTTCATCGTCGCGGATCGAGCCGCCCGGCTGGATCACGCAGGTCGCGCCCTGATCGACGATCACATCAAGACCGTCGCGGAACGGGAAGAAGGCGTCCGAAGCCGCGGCGCTGCCCACGAGCGAGAGCCCCGATTCCTGCGCCTTGATGGCGGCGATGCGGGCCGAGTCGACACGGCTCATCTGGCCGGCGCCCACGCCGAGCGTCATACCGTTGTGCGCGTAGACGATGGTGTTGGACTTCACAAAGCGCGCAACGTTCCAGGCAAACATCATGTCGGCAATCTGAGCCGAGGTGGGCTGCTTCTTGGTCACAACCTTGAGTTCGGACTCGTCGCAGATGCGGCTGTCGGGCGTCTGAACGAGCAGACCGCCGCCGACGCGCTTAAATTCGTAGTCGTTGTGGGCGTTGCCCAAAGCCACGGTAAGCACGCGCAGGTTCTTCTTGGCAGCGAAGATTTCGAGCGCTTCGGGGGCGAACTCGGGAGCGATCACAACTTCGGCAAACTGCTTGGCCACTTCGCTAGCGGCCGCGCCGTCCACCGGACGGTTGAAGGCGATGATGCCGCCGAAGGCGCTCTTGGGATCGGTCTTGAAGGCCTTGAGGTAGCTTTCAAGGGCGCTCACACCGATGGCAGCGCCGCAGGGATTGGCGTGCTTGATGATCACGCAGGCGGGCGCTTCAAAACTGCGCACGGCTTCCCAGGCCGCATCGCTGTCGGCGATGTTGTTGTAGGAGAGCTCCTTACCCTGGATCTGATGGTAGCCGGCCAAGAGTCCCGGAGCGATGAAGTGTTCGCGGTAAAAGGCTGCCGACTGGTGGGGATTTTCGCCGTAGCGCATGTCCTGCACCTTGACCCACTGGCGGTTGAAGACTTCCGGAAATTCCTTCGTGCGCTGGTTGTTTTCATCCAGGCTCGTGAGGTAGTTCGTGATCGCTGCGTCGTAGCGGGCGGTATGAGCGAACACCTTCTTGGCCAGAGCCAGGCGCGTAGCAGCCGTCACGGCACCTTCGGCACGAATTTCTTCGAGGATGCGGCTGTAGTCGGTGGGATCGACCACCACGGCCACGGATTCATGGTTCTTGGCCGCGGCGCGGATCATGGTCGGGCCGCCGATGTCGATGTTTTCGATGGCGAGCTCAAACGTGCAGTCGGGGCGGGCGATCGTCTGTTCGAACGGATAGAGATTCACGCACACAATGTCGATCGGATCGATGTTGTGCGCGGCGATGGCGGCCATGTGTTCGGGCACGCAGCGGCGGGCGAGAATGCCGCCGTGGATGTGCGGGTCAAGCGTCTTGACGCGGCCGTCGAGCATTTCCGGAAAGCCCGTGTAGTCCGACACTTCCTGGCAGGGGATGCCTTCCTTCGTAAGAAGCTTGGCCGTGCCGCCCGTCGAAAGAATGTGGTAGCCGAGTTCGGCAAGACCGCGGGCGAATTCGACCACGCCCGTCTTGTCGGAAACGCTGATCAGTGCTTGTTTACGCATCGTTTGATTCCTCTGAATTAAAACGTCTCCGTCAAAAAGCCGTGTTGCCGCAGCTTTTTGCGCAGAGTGTTTCGGTTGATTCCCAAAATTTTTGCGGCGGCAAGCTGTTTGCCGCCCGCCTTATCCATTGCCCACTGCAAAAGGGGTCTCTCGGCGGCCGCAACGACCATGTCGTGGGTCGGCAGGCCCTTGACGCCCTCAAGGTCGGCCAAATACTGTTCCACACGCAAAATCACAAGTGCCGAAAAAGCGTCGTTGACGTTCACGTCCGGGCGCAGAAATTCGTCGGCCCGCCGACGGGCCTTCACAAGCGCCTCGGGAACCGGGGCGCCGTTGACTGCGTTTTGAACTGCGTCACTCATGACTCAAAAAATTCCAACAAACCTGCGCGCGCCTCTTCGAGTGAATCGGTACGCACCACTATTTCCATAAGCCGCTCATCGTGAGCGTCTTTGTCCCGCGCAAAGCGCGTCATATACCAACGGGCGTGCTTGCGAAAGCTCCTTAGGGCCGCCAGTCGCCCCCGCTCGAGCTGCTCGTCGTCTCCACCCTTTGCCTCTTCGCGCACCCAATAGTCGACGTGCGCGTCGAAGTGTTCCAACACGGTGCTGCCCGCCTCGCTTCGTGCGGGAAGCCCCGGATCCGGATCGCCCGCCAAAAGCGCACGCGCGCGACGGAAAATCCACGGATTGCCATAGGCTCCGCGCCCGATCATGACGCCGGCCGCGCCCGTTTTTTCAATGAGCGCCAACACATCGGCGGGCTCGAGCACATCGCCGTTGGCCACAACCGGAATCGAAACCGCACGTACCACGCGTGCAATTTCGAGCGCGTCCGAGCGTCCCGTAAACCGGGCCGCCCGAGTGCGTCCGTGCACGGTCACCGCCGCAAGGCCTTCTTGCTCGGCCGCTCGCGCGATGTCCGCTGCATTTTTATGCACCTCGTCCCAGCCGGTGCGCATTTTGACCGTCACCGGAAGCGTCACGGCCTGCCGCACCGCACGCATGATGCGGCGCGCCAGCTCGGGCTCACGCATGATGGCCGACCCGCAGGCCTTGCCGCAGACCATGCGCGCAGGACACCCGAAATTGATATCGACGATGCGCGCACCGCCCTCCTGGGCAATCTGCGCAGCACGGGCCATCTCATCGGGGTCGGCCCCCAAAAGCTGCACCACGGGCAGGGGATCGTCGGCATCGGCCCGCGTACGGCGCTGCGTCATGGCACTGCAGCGCAAATGCGCGTCCGAAGCGGCCATTTCGGCCACGGTAAGTCCCGCGCCCATCCGTCGGCAGACACGACGGTAAGGCACGTCCGTGACGCCGGCCATGGGAGCGAGCACCAGACCGCTCTCAACAGCGTAGGGACCGATTTTCAACACCACGCAACACCCAGACAGTTTCGGTTCCCGATATCGAGGGCAATTGTACAGGACGGGGGGCGCGACACCGCGCCCCGAAAGTCCCCTCGCACCAACCTCTTATCGCCCGAGCGCCTTGAGCGTGTCGGCGACCGTGACGGTGTCGACGCCCGCCTCAGCCCAGGCCGCGCGGGCCTTGGCAAGCGAGCCGTCGGCGTCGATCGCGCGGCTGGCCTCTTCAACCACATGCACGGTGAACCCGGCAGCGGCCGCGTCAAGCGCCGTCCAGCTCACGCAAAAGTCGGTCGCAAGCCCGCACACCCAGACTTCCCGGATGCCGCGCTCGGCAAGCCAGCCCGCCAGTCCCGTCTTCGTTTTGCGGTCGGCTTCCATAAAGCCCGAGTAGCTGTCGCAATTTTCGTGCATGCCCTTGCGAACGATCACGGCGGCATGCGTTGTCTCAAGTCCCGGAGCAAAATCAGCACCCGCCGTGCCCGCCACGCAATGGTCGGGCCACAGCACCTGCGACCCCGTGCCTTCAATTTCAATGACGTCAAAGGGAGCGCTACCCGCGTGCGAGGAAGCAAAGCTCACATGCCCCGCGGGATGCCAGTCGGCCGTCAGCACCACGGTTTCAAAAGCAGCCGTGAGTGTATTGACGACGGGGACGATTTCGTCTCCCCCCGCCACCGCAAGGGCTCCGCCCGGCAGAAAATCGTTCTGCACGTCGACGACGATCAGAGCCTTGTTTTGTTGTGTCATTGTGTGCTCTCCCTTGTGCTGCGGCACTGCCGCCCAATATATTCGATGATGCTGCGCACGGACCCCGTGCGCGCAAGCTGCGCGCCCTGTCCTGCGGCAAGCTCGAGCAGGTCGGCCCGATCGGCCGCACGGGCGGCTGCAAGAATCGGCGCCATGGCGCGCCAGGTGTTGGGGTAGCCTGCGTCGGCAAGGCCCGCTTCACGCATGGCCTCGACAAACCCGTTTTCGACGACGCGCGTGAGGCGCCCCGAAAAGACGCGCGTGAGCACCGTCCCGGTGTCGTCAACGTAAGCAAGCTGCGCCTTGTGCGCCGGGTGCGCCGCGCTTTCGTCGCTTCGCAAAAGCGCCGTGCCGAGCATCACGCCTGCCGCGCCCGCCGCAAGGGCCGCAGCCGCCTGTTCCCCGGTCATGATGCCGCCCGCGGCAATGACGGGCAAACCCGTTGCCCGTGCCGCGGGGCCGATGAGCGACATAAGGCCCACGAGGCTTGCCTCATCGCTTTTTTCAAAGTTTAGGCGCGGCCCGCCCGCCTCGGCCCCCTGCATGATGAGCGCATCGACCCCGGCCGAGCGCATCACCTTGGCTTCGCGCAGACTTGTGGCCGCTCCGAAGACAACCACTCCGGCCTCTTTGAGCGCATCGGCATAGGCCTCCCTGAGACCGCCGAAAGAGACGCACACGACGGGAACGCGGCATTCGAGCAGCACTGCGAGCTGCGCCTCAAAGTCGGGTAGCTCGGCGGCCTCGTAATGCTCGCTCAGCCCCAGATCGAGCGCCAGATCTCCCAGGGCGCGCTGCAGGGCTTGCGCCTTTTCGCGATGCTCGGGCGCGTCAAAAAACTGACTTTTACCTTCCTTGTCGCGGGCGCGCAGGTTGACGGCAAAGGGGCGGTCGGTAAGGCGCCGCAGTTCTTGAATTTCACGGCGAAGCTCTTCGGGCGAAAGCAGATCTCCTGCGAGAACGCCCAGTCCCCCCGCCTCGCAGACGGCCGCAGCCATCGCAGGGGTCGTGACGCCCGCCATCGGGGCGTTGAGCACGGCAAGGGTGCCGCCGAAAAGATCCAAAAGCTTTTGAGTTCGATCAACGGTTGCCATTAGAAATCCTCAATGAGGCGCAGCGCCTCGGCATTTGCTCTGAGCGCCGCATACTGAGCGGGATCGCCTACATTGGCCCAGAAGCCTTCGAACACTTCGGCCGTCAGGCGCCCGGCACGGGCAAAGTCCCACAGCCAGGGAAAAAGTTTGGCCCGGCCGTCGGCAAGAGTGCGGAAAATGCGCGGGGAAGCGACCATGAGGCAGCCGTAGGTGTGGGGCCCCGCGCCCGGCGTCACCGTCCCGTCGGCGGCAACCGTCATGTCACCCGAGGCGTGATAGTCGGGATTGGGCACGGCCACGAGGTGGGCGTCGATTGTGCCGGCGGCAATCTCTGCGGCGCGCGCCACAAGGCGCGTCATGTCAAAGCCGTGCACCACGTCGCCCGCCGCGACGATAAAGGGGGTGTCGTCGTCGGACAAAAGGGGGAGCGCCCGCACGATGCCTCCGAGACTTTCGAGAGCATCGGCAGCCGAGCTGCCCTCGCGCGAAATGCGCGCGCGGATTCCCTTGGCCGCAAGCTCGGCAGGAAGCGACTCAAAAGCCTCGGCCAAATGTGCCGTGTTAAAGACCACGTCGCGCACGCCGGCCCGGGCAAGGGCTGCAAGCTGCCAGTCGCACAAATGCCTTCCGGCCACAGGCAAAAGGGGCTTTGGAACCGTGTCCGTCCAGGGGCGCAGCCGCTCACCGCGGCCGGCCGCCAAAATCAACGCCCGCATCGCGTCCCTCCTTGGCATTTAGAAGGTGAACTGCTCGACGACCTTGCTGTCTTCGAACTGATCAAGCAGCCAGTTGATGGGCTTTAATTCGTCGTACCGGTTGGCCGTTTCGCGCACGTAGTGCACAAAACGCGGCGTATCGGCCAGATACTTGGGCTTGCCGTCGCGGTAGTTGATGCGCGCAAAGATGCCCAGAACCTTGAGGTGGCGCTGAATGCCCATCCATTCCACATCGCGCCAGAAGAGCCCGAAATCGGCGGGCACGGGGATGCCGGCGCGACGCGCCTTTTCCCAATAGCGGATGGTGATGTCGAGCACGAAGCTCTCGCCCCAGGACAGAAAAGCATCGCGCATCAGGCTGGCAATGTCGTAGGCAACCGGCCCGTAGAGCGCATCCTGAAAATCGAGAACGCCGGGGCGCCCCTTGTCGTCCAGAGGCACCATGAGGTTGCGCGGCATGAAGTCGCGGTGCACGAACACACACGGCTGCGCGAGGTTGTTGGCAAGAATCTTTTCAAAAGTGGCTTCGACAATGCGGCTTTGCTGCTCGGTCATGGTGTAGCCGCGGTGGCGGCCGACGTACCACTCGGGGAAAAGGTGAATTTCCCGCGACAGCACCGCGTGATCGTAGGCGGGAAGCACCCCGGGACGGCTTGCCTTCTGCCACAGCACCAGAGAGTCGGTGGCGGCGTTCATCAATCGCGCGGCATTGTCTTCGGTGAGCGCGTCAAGATAGGTCTGCCGTCCCAGATCGCTCATCAGGATAAAGCCCTTGTCGGCATCGCTTGCGTAGATTTCGGGCACGTTGAGGCCCGCCTCGCGCATGAGCGCGCAGACCTTCAGAAAAGGACGAATGTCTTCCTGCGGCGCGGGCGCGTCCATCACGATGAAGCTCCCTTCGGCGCCCTGCACGCGAAAGTAGCGGCGAAAGCTCGCGTCGGCGCTCGCACTTGTCATGGTCGAAATGTCCAGGCCGTACTGCGCGGCCGGGCCGCCGAGCCAGTGAGTGAGCGCGTCAAGGCGCGCGTCCGAAGTCTGCGTCATTTTTCACCCCAGATGCGTGCGTCGCACAACAAAACTTCGAGTCGGTCGACTCCGTCGTGCAACGGTATTGAAAATCGGGCTGATTCTAAAGTCCTGCAAATCGAGGCGCAAAGCGCGCGTCTATATAATCCGAAACAACGTTTTTCAATTGCTCACAACCATGAGACACACTACCCTGCGTCCGCTGCCGCTCGCGCTGGCGGTTGCCGCCGCCCTTGCGGCGCACTCTTCCCTTTGCGCCGCGCAGACCGCCCCGCAAGAGGCCAGCCCTGACATGGGCGCCTGGACGAGTCTTCTGCAGGCTCCGGCAGACGAAAACAACGCCCCCGCCGTCGGCTCGGCTCAGGTGATCGAAGGCTCGCCGGAGACTGAACTTCGACTGTCGGGCGAAGCGCAGCTGCGCCGCGCCGGTACCGTCATCGAGGGAGACTCCATCGTCTACGTGCAGCAAACGGGTGAAGTGCGTGCAACCGGCAACGACACGACCCGCGCCTCGATCGCCCGCGAGGGGGCCAAGTTCGAGTCGCCCGAGTTCGTCTATCAGATCGACTCCCAGACGGGTGAAGCGAAGACG
This sequence comes from uncultured Sutterella sp., assembly GCA_945834535.1. GTDB lineage: Bacteria > Pseudomonadota > Gammaproteobacteria > Burkholderiales > Burkholderiaceae_F > Duodenibacillus. The sequence continues at coordinate 28,342 of CAMAHM010000007.1, forward strand.
GTCGATTACGAATATGCCCCGCGAAACCTGCGCGGCAGCGCCCGTTGTGCGCGCTTTGAGTCGGCCGACGTGACTCGGCTTGACGAAGTGCTCGTCACAAGCTGCCCCAAGGACAACCCCGCATGGTGGATTGAGCTCGACGAACTCACGCTCGACGAATACGCCCAGATGGGCGAAGGCCGCAACGCCGTCTTGAAGTTAGGCGGCGTTCCGATCATGGGCACGCCCTGGTTTGCCTTCCCGCTTGCTCAGGGCAGAAAGTCGGGCCTCTTGTACCCCACGGTCGGCTGGAGCAGCTCCAAGGGCTTTGACCTGTCGGTGCCCTACTACTTCAACATTGCGCCCAACTACGATTACACGCTCACGCCCCGCGTTCTGTCCAAGCGCGGCATTCTTCTTGGCAACGAAGCGCGCTTTCTCACCCGCAATCTGGGCGGTACGATCAACTACGACTGGATGCCGCACGACCGCAAGTACGGCGATGACCGCTACAGTCTGCAGGCCGATGTGAAGGGGGCCTGGAACAAGTTCGGCTACGGGGTGAACTATTCGCGCGTTTCGGATGACGACTTCACCGACGACATGTCGTCCACCCTGCGCGAAAGTTCAACGAACGTATTTGCCCAGGACTACTGGCTCACCTATGCGCAGAAGTACTGGAACACGGCGCTGCGCATTTCCAAGAACCAGACCATCCAGGACACCTCCAAGCCCTACGAAAAGGTGCCGCAGCTTACCTGGAACGCCTACCTTGCCAACGCGGGCGGCTTTGAGCTGACGACCAAGGTCGATGCCACGCGCTTTAGAAACGCCGACTACTACATTACGCGAACCGAAAGCCGCAGAGACCGCCCCGACTGGGATCGCGTCGTTTTGCACCAGACCGTGAGCTATCCGATCGAAACGCCGGGCTGGTTCATTACGCCCAAGGCGCAGTTCATCCACACGAACTACGAGCGCCAGAGCCTGAACCAGCCTTCGATCGAGGACAAGCCCTCGATGACGCTCCCCATTCTGTCGGTGGACGGGGGACTTGCGTTTGAGCGCGACATCACGTTCGCGGGCGCCAGCCTCGTGCAGACTCTTGAGCCGCGCCTTTTCTACTCCTACACGCCCTACCGCGACCAAAGCGACATTCCCGTGCTCGATTCGTCGGCAGCGGACATGAACTTTGCGCAGCTCTTTAACGAGAGCACCTGGTCCGGGTATGACCGCATTCCCGAAACCAACCAGCTCACGAGCTCGATCACGAGCCGCATCATCGACGACGCCACGGGCCTTGAGTGGATGCGCGTTGCAGTGGGCCAGCGCTGGTACTTCAACGACAAGACGGTGAACTACGCGGGCCAGCGGATCGACCTGAACGAACAAAAGGGAGACTTTCTTGCCAGCCTCGGCGCCAAACTCACGCGCGAAGTCTCCGTGCACGCCTTCGGTCAGTACAGCTGGGAGCGCGAAAAGATGCAGAAGGTGAGCGCGGGCGTGCGCTGGCAGCCGCGTCCGATGAGCACCGTTGGGCTCACATACCGCTACAACTGGTCGAGCGATCCGACGAGCGACGACTACATCGATCAGATCGACTTCTCGGTGCAGTGGCCTCTGACGCGGCGCCTGTATGTGCTTGCGCGCCAGAACTACTCGTTCTACGACCACAAGTCGATCGAAACGCTGGCCGGGTTTGAATACCACGCCGACTGCTGGACACTGCGCACGGTTGCACAGCGTTACACACGCGACGACGAGCGCGCTGAAACGACCTTCTTCCTGCAACTAGAATTGACAGGCTTGGGCAGCATCGGCTCGAACCCGCTTGAAGAACTGCAGCGCGGCATCCAGGGCTATCAGTCCCGCAGCCCGATCCCGACTTCGATAGGAACCTATGACTATTACCAGTAACCTCCGGCGCTGTGCGCTTGCCGTCGCAGCCGCTTTTGTGTGCGGCGCCGCCGCTCAGGCTGCCGACGTGCAGCAAAGCGAGCAGACGGCCTCCCGTCTGCAACCGATCGACCGCATCGTATGCGTTGTCAACAACGACGTCATTACTGAATACGACCTGCAGATGCGCGTCCGTCAGGTGGCGCTCAATCTGCGCAGTCAGAATATCACGCTGCCCGCCATGGGCGAGCTGCGCGCGCAGGTGCTTGAGCGCCTGATCCTGGAAAAGGCGATGGAGCAGCGCGCCAAAGAACTCGGCATCCGCGTCGACGAACAGATGGTGAGCGCCTCGATCGAACAAATCGCCCGCAACAACAAGCTCACGGTCGACGAGCTGCGCCAGAAGGTGCAGGCTGACGGCCTCACCTTTCAGGCCTTCCGCAGCCAGATCAAGGAAGAAATCACCGCCCAGCGTCTGCGCGAGCGCGAGGTCGACAGCAAGCTCAAGATTCCCGAAAGCGAAATCGACGCCTACCTCGCCGAAAAAGCGGGCTTTCTGAGCGGCGATACGCAGGAGTACCACGTCCGTCACATCCTGCTGCCCATCCCCACGGGCGCTTCGGACGCTGAAGCGGCCGAAGTGGGCCGTCAGGCCGAAAAGATTGCCAATGAGGCGCGCAAGGGGGCCGACTTCGGTCAGCTTGTGGCTGCGCACTCGCGCGCTCAGGACGCCCTTGAAGGGGGCGACCTCGGTTGGCGCGACGCTTCCCGCCTGCCCTCGATCTTCTGGCAGGCCATTGAAGGCAACCGCTCCAAGCGCAACTTCATTGCCGTCACCCGTTCACCGGGCGCCTGGCACGTGATTCAGCTTCTGGACAGCCGCGACGGCGTCAAGGCCAAGCTTGCGGGCGCTCCCGTCGAGCAGACCCACGCACGCCACATTCTGATGTTCGTTTCGGACATGACGCCCGAAGGCGACGTCATTTCCCGACTCAACGACATCAAGCACCGCATTGAAACCAAGGAAGCGGACTTCGCCACGCTGGCCCGCCTCACTTCGGTCGACAGCTCCGCCACGCGCGGGGGCGATCTGGGCTGGATCAGCCCGGGCGACACGGTGCCTGAATTTGAAGCCGCCATGAACCGCCTTGCGCCGGGCGAAGTGTCCGAACCCGTGCGCACGCAGTACGGCTACCACCTCATTCAGGTGCTCGAGCGCCGCAAGGCGCAGGGCGATGCTTCGCGCTCGCGTCTGGAAGCGCGCATGGCCCTTCGTGAAAAGAAACTTGCCGAGGCGGTCTTTAACTGGCAGCGCGAACTGCGCGACAAGGCCTACGTGCAGATCCGCAAGCAGGTGTACTAACCCATCCGTGCGGCATGCACTTCTTTTGCCAAGGCCGCCCGCGGGCGGCCTTGTGCGTCTGACGGAGATATTTCTTTGACTGATACTGCTTTTGCGGCTCCGATTGCCGTCACGACGGGCGAGCCCGCCGGCATCGGGCCGGAGGTTTCTCTGAAGGCCGCCCATCGACTCGCGGGCAAAGTGCCTCTTGCGCTCATCGGCTCACGCTCGCTTCTTGAAGAAACGGCGCAACGCCTCGGGCTGCCCGCCGAGCTTCCTGCGGGCGTTACCGTCGTCGACATCCCCACGGCTGTCGCGGTTGAGCCGGGGAAACTCGATGTACGCAACGCCGGCTACGTGCTTGAGACACTGCGTACGGCCGCGGAGGGCGCCATGCAGGGACGCTTTGCCGCCGTCGCCACGGCGCCGGTGCAAAAGAGCATCATCACCGAGGCCGGGCACCCTTTTACGGGACACACGGAATTTTTTGCCGAGCTCTCTCACACCGAAAAGGTGGTCATGATGCTCACAAGTTCGGCCGCAGACGACGCACTGCGCGTCGCTTTGGCCACCACGCACCTGCCGCTTCGTGCCGTGCCCGACGCCATTACGGGCGAGCTTTTGGATAAAACGCTTGCCATCGTCGACAGGGACTTGCGCACGCGCTTTGGCATCGAGCAGCCCAAAATCGCTGTGACGGGTCTCAACCCGCATGCCGGGGAATCGGGCCACATGGGAAGCGAAGAAATCGAAATCATCGCCCCGGCTCTTGAGCGCGCCCGCGCCGCCGGCATCGACGCCTCGGGCCCCTGGCCGGCGGACACGCTTTTTGTGAAAACGCATGCCGACAGGTTTGACGTGCTCTTTTGCATGTACCATGATCAGGGACTGCCCGCCTTAAAGCGCGAAGGATTCGGCGGCGGCGTCAACGTCACGCTCGGCATGCCCTGGGTGCGCACCTCGGTCGACCATGGTACGGCGCTCGACATTGCGGGTAAAAACTGCGCGGACGCGGGCAGCATGGTCGCGGCCGTGGAACTGGCTGCCGTCATGCTCGGCAGGCGCATTTAACGATCTATTCTCCTTTGAGACACGCATATATGCAGCAGGGACTTCAGGGGCACAAAGCCCGCAAACGGTTCGGTCAGAACTTTCTTCACGACGCGCACTGGATCGGCCGCATCGCCAAGAGCATTGCCGCTCGTCCCGGCGACAACATTATTGAGATCGGCCCGGGGCAGGCAGCTCTGACGCGCGAGCTCATTCGCGACGCGGGCTACGTGCGGGCCGTGGAAATCGACCGCGATCTGGCGGCGTGGCTGCGCACGCAGTTTTCCGAAAACGAACTCGGCCTCATTGAAGCCGATGCTCTGACCATCGATTGGGCGAATGTCGCTCAGGGCACAAAACTGCGCATCGTCGGCAATTTGCCCTACAACATTTCGACGCCCCTTTTGTTTGCGCTTTTATCGGCTGCCGACCACGTCGTCGACCAACACTTCATGCTGCAGCGCGAAGTTGTGGACCGCATGGTGGCCGAACCCGGCACCAAGACCTACGGGCGACTGTCGGTGATGCTGCAGTGGCGCTATCGCATGGCCAAGCTTTTTGACGTGCCGCCCGGTGCCTTCAATCCTGCGCCCAAGGTGGTGAGTTCGATCGTGCGCATGACGCCCAAAGACCCGGCAGCAGTGCCGCAGGTCGACTTTGCGCTCTTTTCGTCGGTGGTGGCAAACGCCTTCGGGCAGCGCCGCAAGACGCTCAGAAACGCTCTGAGTGTCTTGATGGATGCCGAGGCGATTCAAAAGGCGGGGGTCGACCCCACGGCGCGCGCCGAAACGCTCGATCTGGACGCTTTCGTGCGTCTGGCGCATGTCGCGCAGGAACTTGGCGTCACGCCTGTTACGCCCGGAGCGGCCGTCGACTGAAGGCAGTCCGACCGATCTTTTCCCAAGCCCGCCCATGTGCGGGCTTTCGTTTGTGAGCAGAGGCTCCAAACGCAAAAAAAGCCGCCCCGCTTGTGCGGTCGGCGACTTCTGCTGCTTTTTGCCGTGCATTTTCTGCAGGCAAAAAAAATGGTGGCCAGAGGCGGAATCGAACCGTCGACACGCGGATTTTCAGTCCGCTGCTCTACCAACTGAGCTATCTGGCCAC
>CAMAHM010000008.1 GCA_945834535.1 uncultured Sutterella sp.
TTTTTCTTTGGGATGGGAAAATCGGCTAAAACCTGCTTTTTTTGTCGGGTATTTTTCGGTATGATTCCCGACCATCTGAGTAGGTTATTTGCTGCTTGTCAGGATTTTCGACGTGAAACTCACCACCCGCGGACGCTTTGCCGTCACCAGCATGATCGATCTTGCTCTTTACGGAGAGCAGGGACCGGTGCGTCTGATGGATATTGCGCGCCGTCAGAAGATGTCGCTCGCGTACCTTGAGCAGATCTTCTGCAAGCTGCGCCGCGCGCACATCGTCAAGAGCGTGCGCGGGCCCGGCGGAGGCTATCTTCTGGCGCGCTCGGCCGATGAAATCACGGCCGGCCAGATTGTGGCGGCCGTCGAGGGGCACGTTGACGCAACGCAGTGTCAGGGCGACGGAAGCTGCCGGGGCGGCGCCGAGTGCCTTGCGCACGGACTGTGGAGCGAGCTCAATGCCAAAATGGCAGAGTTTTTGAATTCCCAGACGCTGCAGATGATCAAGGATCGCAACATCGGCCGCCGCGAGGGCGAGGCGTCGGAAGCGCCCGTGCATCTGCACGCCCGCAGCGGCGCCATTGTGGAGATTCGCTAATTTTTATAAGTCGGCCTCGACGCCCCGTCGGGAGCAGGGAGACCGAGCGGTTTGACAGTAAAGAGACGAAAAATGAACCTTCCTGTTTATCTTGACTATTCGGCGACGACGCCGACCGACCCGCGTGTGGCCGAAAAGATGATTCCCTGGCTCACCGGTAAATTCGGCAATCCTGCCAGCCGCTCGCACGCCTACGGCTGGGCCGCTGAAAAGGCCGTCGAAGAGGCCCGTGCCGAAGTGGCTGCCTACATCAATGCCGATCCCCGCGAAATCGTCTGGACCTCGGGTGCAACCGAAGCCGACAACCTCGCCATCAAGGGCGCGGCGCACTTTTACAAAGACAAGGGCAAGCACCTCATCACCGTCAAGACCGAACACAAGGCCGTGCTCGACAGCATGCGTCACCTTGAAACCGAAGGTTTTGAAGTGACCTACATGGACGTCGGCGAAGACGGCATGCTCGACTTGGCCGCGCTCGAAGCGGCCATTCGCCCCGACACGACCCTGGTGTCGGTGATGGCTGTTAACAACGAAGTCGGCGTCATTCAGGACATCGCGGCTATCGGCGAGATGTGCCGTCGTCACGGCGTGCTCTTTCACTGCGACGCCACGCAGGCCACGGGCAAGCTCGAGCTTGACACCCAAAAGCTCAAGATCGACCTCATGAGCCTTTCTTCGCACAAGGTCTATGGCCCCATGGGGATCGGCGCTCTGTACGTTCGCCGCAAGCCTCGCGTGCGCATCGAGCCGCAGATTCACGGCGGCGGTCACGAACGCGGCATGCGCTCGGGCACGCTTGCCGTGCACCAGATCGTCGGCATGGGCGAGGCGTATCGTCTGGCGCGCCTTGAGCAGGCCAAGGACATCGAACACTGCACGCGTCTGCGCGATCGACTCCTCAAAGGCATTCTCGACAACATCCCCGAGGTCTACGTCAACGGCAACATGGAGCATCACGTCTGCACGCTCCTTAATATCAGCTTTGCCTTCATCGAAGGTGAAAGCCTCATGATGGCCGTCAAGGATCTGGCCGTTTCCTCGGGCTCGGCCTGCACGTCCGCTTCGCTTGAGCCGAGCTACGTGCTGCGCGCTCTCGGACGCGACGACGAACTTGCACACAGCTCGATCCGCTTTACGATCGGTCGCTTTACGACCGAAGAGGAAATCGACTTCACGATTAAGCTGCTCACCGAAAAGGTGGCCAAGCTCCGCGAAATGTCGCCTCTGTGGGAGATGCACCAGCAGGGTGTTGACCTCAACCAGGTCAAGTGGAGCGAACACTAAGACGCTCAGCACACGGATTTAAAACAGAATTTAAAGTTTGAACGGCGTTTCGCGGCCTTTGCGTCCGAAACGCCCCTACGGGAGACCATAGAGATGGCCTACAGCGAAAAATTGATGGACCACTACGAAAATCCGCGCAATGTCGGCTCGCTCGACACCAAGGATGAAAACGTGGGCACCGGTATGGTGGGGGCGCCCGCCTGCGGCGACGTGATGCGTCTGCAGATCAAGGTCAACGACGAGGGCGTCATTGAAGACGCCAAATTCAAGACCTACGGCTGCGGGTCGGCCATTGCTTCGAGCTCGCTCGTGACCGAATGGGTCAAGGGCAAGAGCCTTGAAGACGCCGCCAAGATCAGCAATGCCGAAATTGCCGAAGAACTCGCGCTTCCCCCCGTCAAGATTCACTGCTCGATTCTTGCCGAGGACGCCATCAAGGCGGCCATTGACGACTATAAGGCCAAGCACAACAAGTAAGGCGCTCGTCGCCACAACAAGGAACAACGACCATGGCAGTGACACTGACTGAAAAGGCCGCCAAGCACGTGGCCGCCTATCTTGCCAAGCGCGGCAAGGGCATCGGCCTGCGTTTGGGGGTGAAGACCTCGGGCTGCTCGGGCATGGCCTACAAGCTTGAGTTTGCCGACGTCGTCAACGACGACGATCAGGTGTGGGAGAGCTTCGGCGTCAAGGTGATCGTCGACGCCAAGAGCCTGCCCTACATCGACGGCACCGAACTCGACTATGTGCGCGAAGGCCTGCAGGAAGGCTTCAAGTACAACAATCCTCAGGAAAAGGAACGCTGCGGCTGCGGCAAGTCCTTCCACGTGTGAGCGTGAAAATGGCCGGACACCCCAACGCTTTTTCCCTGCTGCAGCTGCCCGAACGCTTTGCGCTTGATACGCAGACGATCGAACAGGCCTGGAGGCGCGTGATCGCACTCGTGCATCCGGACCGCTTTGCCGGCAAGAGCGCCGCCGAGCGGCGCGTTGCCGAGCAGTGGGCGGGGCGCATTAATGAAGCCAAGGACGCGCTTCTCGATCCGGTGGCGCGCGGCACGCTTTTGATTGCCGCACGCGGCGTCGACGTCAATGCCGAAACCGACACCCGCATGCCGGCCGATTTTCTGCTCGAGCAGATGCGTTGGCGCGAGGCGCTTGAGCAGGCAACGGACGCAGACTCGCTCAACGCGCTTGCCGCGGAAGTCGAGGCGGCCCGCAATGCGCTCTTGGAAGAACTCACCGAAGCGATCGATCGCACGGGGGACGCAAACAAGGCGCGCCTTGCGCTGAGGCGCCTGATGTTCGTCGAAAAGATGCGCGCGCAGCTCAAAAGCGCACAGGGCGCCCGCCCGATCCTTTGACGGCACATCCGCTTTTTGTGCAGGCAGGCCCCTTCACGGGGCCTTTGCCGTGATTTGAACAAAATTTTTTTTGATAGACAGACACACCTATGCTGGGACTGATGCAGATTGCCGAACCGGGCATGTCGAGCGCGCCGCACGAAGAGCGCCTTGCTGCCGGGATTGACCTGGGCACCACCAATTCGCTCGTGGCGACCGTGCTGAGCGGTCAGGCCGAAGTGATCCCCGATCATGAGGGCAGATCGCTGCTGCCGTCCGTCGTGCGTTATCTGCCCGAAGGGGGCGTGGCGGTCGGCTGGGACGCCGTGGCGGCTCAGACCGCCGATGCGCTCAATACCATCAGCAGCGTCAAGCGCCTAATGGGGCGCGACCGCAAGGATGTCGCCGGAAGCGTCATCGTGCCCTATCAGTTCGAAGACGCGCCCGGCATGGTGAAAATCCGCACCCGTCAGGGCGCCAAGAGCCCGGTCGAAGTGTCCGCGGAAATTCTGCGCACTTTGAAGGCTCGAGCCGAAGAACGCCTCGGGGGCGAACTCGTGGGCGCGGTCATCACTGTGCCCGCCTACTTTGACGACGCCCAGCGTCAGGCCACCAAGGATGCGGCACGCGTGGCGGGGCTGAACGTTCTGCGCCTTTTAAATGAACCGACGGCGGCGGCCCTGGCTTACGGCCTGGACAACGGTGCCGAAGGCGAATACCTCATCTACGACCTCGGGGGCGGCACGTTCGACGTCTCTTTGCTGCGCCTTACGAAGGGTGTTTTTGAAGTGCTCGCCACGGGCGGCAACTCCGCACTCGGGGGCGACGACTTTGACCATCGACTCGTGTGCTGGGCGCTTGAAAAGATGGGGCTGGGCCTGGAAGGCGAAATTCTCGAGGCCGCCGACAAGAAGGCCCTCACCGTGGCCGTCAAAAAGGCCCGTGAAGCGCTCACCGACGCCGACACCGTGCGCGTGCAGGCAACTCTTTCGGGGGGCCGCGTTCTGGATGAGGAGCTCACCCGCGAAGCATTCGACAAACTGGTGTGCCGCTTGGTCGGCAAGACGATCGACGCGGTGGGCAACGTTCTGACGGACGCCGGCATGAAGCCCGCTGACGTCAAGGGCGTTGTGCTCGTCGGGGGCGCTACGCGCATGCCCTGCGTGCGTGAAGCCGTACAGAACTATTTCGGCCGCGCGCCTTTTGCCGACATCGACCCGGACAAGGTCGTTGCAATCGGCGCTTCGATCCAGGCCAACAAGCTTGCCGGCAATACGAGTGCGGGCGACGACTGGCTGCTTTTGGACGTCACGCCCCTGTCGCTCGGTCTTGAGACCATGGGCGGCCTGGTCGAGAAGGTGATTCCGCGCAACAGCCCCATTCCCGTGGCGATGGCGCAGGACTTTACGACCTTCAAGGACGGTCAGAGCGCCATGGCCGTCCACGTGGTGCAGGGCGAGCGCGAAGTGGTCGACAAGTGCCGCTCGCTCGCACGTTTTGAACTGCGCGGCATTCCTCCCATGGTGGCGGGTGCCGCGCGCATTCGCGTCACTTTCCAGATCGATGCCGACGGTCTCCTGTCCGTCTCGGCCCGCGAAATGCAGACGGGCGTTGAAGCGAGCATCACCGTCAAGCCCTCGTACGGGCTCTCGGACGAAGACGTCATTGCCATGCTGCAGGACGGCAACGCCTCGGCCGAGGACGACATGCGCGAGCGTGAGCTGCGCGAGCAGCGCGTCGAAGGCGAACGTCTCATCGAATCGACCCGCTCGGCGCTTGCCGAAGACGCCGACCTTCTTGATGCTGCAGAGCGTGCGCGCATCGACGAAGGCATGCGTCTTTTGACGGAGTGCTGCGCGGGCAGCGACGCGGCGGCCATCAAGAAGGCCATTGAGGCTCTCACGCAGGAAACGGGCGACTTTGCCGCCCGTCGTATGGACCGCTCGATTCGCCGTGCGCTCGAAGGCCGCACCGTCGACGACGTGCTATGAGGCACCCGAACAACATTTTTAAAGGATTTCAGAACCATGCCCATCGTCAAGATTCTGCCCAACGCAACCTTCTGCCCCGAAGGCGCGGAAATTGAAGTGCCCGAGGGGGCCAAAATCGCTCAGGCCCTCAACAAGGCCGGCATCAAGCTGCCGCACGCATGCGAATACAACTGCGCCTGTGCGACCTGCCACATCATCGTGCGTGAGGGCTTTGACTCGCTCAACGAACCTGAAGACGAAGAGTACGATCAGCTCGACAATGCCTTCGGCAGCTGCGCTCAGTCGCGCCTTGCCTGCCAGACCGTCATGGGCAGCGAAGACATCACGATCGAGATTCCTAAAAACAACCGCAACCTGGTGCACGAGCACTGATTGCTTTCATAGGGGAAACGTCATGTCGCTCAAGTGGACCGATGCCCGCGCAATCGCCGAAGAACTCTACGACAACGAACCCGATCTCGATCCCGTGACGCTGCGCCTGTCGGAGCTGCGCGATCGCGTGCTCGCGCTCGAGGATTTCGACGACGACCCTGAGGCTTCCAACGAGCCTCGGCTGGAAGCCATTCTTCAGGCCTGGCTCGACGAGCGCTGAGAGCCTTGGAAAAAACGCCCCGGGAATGAATGCCCGAGGCGTTTTTTAACTCTGTGGTCGCGTCATGCCTCAAGCGTCATCACGACGGGCGCATGGTCGCTCGGCTTTTCGAGCGCGCGCGGTGCGGTATCGATCCACACCTGACTGACGGCCGCAGCTGTTTTGGGCGTGGCCAAAAGATGGTCGATGCGAAGACCGTGATTCTTTTCAAAACCGGCCTGACGGTAGTCCCACCACGAATAGGTTTCGGGCGCATGCAGCCCGAGCGTCCAAGTGTCGATCAGGCCCGCTTCAAGAAGGACCCGCCAGGCGCCGCGTTCGGCTTCTGAGACGAGAATCGTATCCTTCCACGCCACGGGATCCCAGACGTCTTCGGGCGAGGGAGCAATGTTGAAGTCGCCCCCGAGCACGATTTCCTCGCCCGCCTTGATGCGGCTGCGCATGTAGCGCGTAAGCGCCCCAATCCAGTCAAGCTTGTAGAAGAACTTGTCGCAGCCCACTTCCTGACCGTTGGGAAAGTAGGCCCCTGCAAACGCCAGCCGTCGGCCGCTCACATGCGTCAGATCGGCGGCAATAAAGCGCTTTTGCTCGTCCGGATAGTTGGGCAGGTTCAGAACGGGGTTTTGCACCGAGCTCCAGGCGCTTTTGCGGGTGACGAGCGCCACGCCGTTGTAGGTCTTCTGGCCGCAGAAAAGGCACTCAAAACCGGCCGCGTTGAAAGCCTCACGGGGAAAGAGTTCGTCGACGGTTTTGGTTTCCTGCATAACAAGCGCGTCGACCTTTTCGCGCTCGAGCCAATCGACGACCTGCGGCAGGCGCACTTTGATGCTGTTGACGTTCCAGGTGGCAAGTTTGATCACGGTGCTTCCTTTTTAGTGTTCGCCGCGGGCGGCTTTTTCACGCAGCAGCGGCTTGACGGCCGTTAAAAGCATGACGAGTGCCGTGTCCGAAGGAACTGCACGCGCACGGATGCGACAGAGCATGTCGTCGATGTCGATGAGTTCAAAAGCCTGCACCTCGCCGTCAACGTTGTGCACGTGTGCGCCCTCGCGCACCACATAGCGGCGGCAGAAGGCGATTTCATGCATCCAGCCTTCGGGAACGGTGCGGCGCATGGTGAACGCCACGCTCTGTCCGACGGGATGCACGTCCTTTTCCGAGAGGCCCGCTTCTTCGGACAGTTCCCGCATGGCCGCTTCGGCCACCGTTTCGCCCGAAGCGATCATGCCGGCCGCAAGCGTATCCCACAGGCCCGGATCAACATGCTTGGTGCGCGAACGCAGCCCCGTCCACAGACGTCCGTCTTCGCTTACGCCGACCACGTAGACCGACATGGTGGTGAGCCCGAGAAGACGGAAAAGCCCCCGTTCGGCATGCGCCAGAACGAGACGCGTTTCGGGGTCGATGAGGTCAAGAAGCTCGCCGCGCCATTGGAAAAAGAGCCCGGCCTTAAAGCACTGCTTGGCCAGACGCGCAAGCGCCGCGTCCACATCGCCGCCGATGACGTCAAGAATCACTGCTTCGTCGGTGATCACAAGCGGCGTGTTCGGCAAAAGCGACAAAGCGGCCCGAATGCGCTCGAGCGCCTCAGGTACGACCGTTCCGCAGGTGCGGCCGTTCAAAATAAAGGGCAGGGAACCGGCGGGCGGCTCCTGACAGTTGGTTTCTCCCAAAGAGTCGATGAGGCGGTTCAAAGCCTCATCGTCGGCGCGCAGATCAGTCATGGCTCGAGGTGGGAACGTGAAAACGGGCGGCTGATGCCGCCCGATCAATGGGGCGGGAAGCCGATGCGTGGCAGCGGACTTCCCGGTGGCTTAAGGCATCAGCTCTCAGGGCGCATGGCCGGGAAGAGCAGCACGTCGCGGATCGTGGGAGCGTCCGTCAGGAGCATCACGAAGCGGTCGATGCCGACGCCGCAGCCCGCGGTCGGGGGCAGACCGTATTCCAGAGCGCGGATGAAGTCGGCGTCGTAGTACATGGCTTCGTCGTCGCCGCGGCTCTTGGCGTCGGCCTGCGCCTGAAAGCGCCGTGCCTGATCTTCGGGGTCGTTGAGCTCGCTGAAACCGTTGGCCGTTTCGCGGCCGTAGATAAAGAGCTCAAAGCGTTCGGTCAGTTCCGGATTGGTGTCCGAAGCACGCGCGAGCGGGCTGATTTCGACCGGATAGTCGATGATGAAGGTCGGCTCGATCAGCTTGGATTCAGCCACTTCTTCAAAAAGCGCCATCACGAGGGCACCGATGCCGACGTAGTCGGGTTGGGGCGCTCCGAGGCGAGCAAGTTCGGCGCGCAGGAACGCTTCATCTTCGAGCTGTTCGGCCTGGTACTTGGGCGCGTACTTGAGGATGGCCTGCGCGGGCGTCAGACGGGCGAAGGGCTTGGAGAGATCGATTTCCGTGCCCTGATAGGTGATCTTTTCCGAACCGGTGGCTTCGCGGGCCACATAGCGGAGGAGATTTTCCGTAAATTCAATCTGATCGCGGTACGTCCAGTAGGTGGCGTAGAACTCGATCGTCGTGAATTCGGGATTGTGGCGCGTGTCGATGCCTTCGTTGCGGAAGCAGCGGTTGAGTTCAAACACGCGTTCAAAGCCGCCCACCACGAGTCGCTTGAGGTAGAGCTCGGGGGCAATGCGCAGGTACTGATCGATGTCGAGCGCATTGTGATGCGTGATGAAGGGCTTGGCGTTGGCGCCGCCCGGGATCGGGTTGAGCATCGGGGTTTCGACTTCCACGAAGCGATGCTGCTCCATGAAGCGGCGCACGGCCGAGACGGCCTTAAAGCGCGTGGCAAAGCGGCGACGGCTCTCTTCGTTGATGATGAGGTCCGTGTAGCGCTGACGGCAGCACATTTCGGGATCCGACAGGCCCTTGTGCTTGTCGGGAAGCGGGCGCAGGCTCTTGGTCATCAGACGCAGTTCCTTGACGCGCACCGACAGCTCTCCCTTCTTGGTGCGGAAAAGCACGCCGCGGGCGGCCACGATGTCGCCCAGATCGAGCGTCTTGAACATGGCGTAGGCTTCGTCGCCCACGTCCGAGGGCGTGATGAAGTACTGCATGGTGCCCGTAAAGTCGGTCACGGTGGCAAAGGCGGCCTTGCCCATGACGCGCTTGAGCATCATGCGGCCCGACACGGCCACGGCCGGGGCGGCGGCATCGATTTCTTCGCCGCTCTTGTCGCCCCAGACTTCGCGCAGATCACCGAAAAGGTCGGTACGCACAAAGTCGTTCGGGTAGGCAACACCGGCTTCGCGCAGGCGCGCAAGCTTGGCGCGGCGCTCGGCGATGATATGGTTTTCGTCTTCGGCGACAGCGGCCGCCGTTTCAATCTTGTTTTCGCTCATGACTCAATCACAAAAAGGGGTAAAAGGGGGCTCGGATCAGACGCCCATCTTGAGGCTGGCCTCGATGAACTGGTCAAGGTCGCCGTCGAGCACGGCACCCGTGTTGCCGGTTTCCACATTGGTGCGCAGATCCTTGACGCGGCTCTGGTCAAGCACGTAGCTGCGGATCTGGTGCCCCCAGCCGATGTCGGACTTGCTCTCTTCGATGCGTTCCTTTTCGGCCATCTGTTTGCGCAGTTCAAGTTCGTACAGCTTGGCCTTCAGCTGACGCATGGCCTGTTCGCGGTTGTTGTGCTGGCTGCGGTCGTCCTGGCAGACCGTCACAATGCCCGTCGGGATGTGCGTGATGCGCACTGCCGACTCGGTCTTTTGCACGTGCTGACCGCCCGCGCCCGAAGCGCGGAACACGTCCACGCGCAGATCGGCCGGATTGATCGTGATTTCAATCGAATCGTCCACTTCCGGGTACACGAAGACCGACACGAACGAGGTGTGGCGTCGTGCGTTGGCGTCAAAGGGGCTCTTGCGCACCAGGCGGTGAATCCCCGTTTCCGTGCGCAGCGTGCCGTAGGCCCACTGACCTTCGATGAAAATCGTGCACCCCTTGATGCCGGCCACGTCGCCTTCGGTTTCTTCGGTGAGTTTGGCCGAAAAGCCCGAGCGTTCGGCGTAGCGCAGATACATGCGCTCGAGCATGCTCGCCCAGTCCTGGGCTTCCGTGCCGCCGGCACCGGCCTGAATTTCAAGGTAGCAGTTCGAGCTGTCCTGCGGACGGTTGAACATGCGCTTGAATTCGAGTTTTTCAACGTCGTGTTTGTAGCCGAAGACTTCCTCGGCGATGTGCTCGGCCCCCGATTCATCGCCCTCCTCAAGGGCCATGGTGAAGAGCTCCTGAGCGTCGGCCACACCCGAAGAGAGGCGTTTGAAGGTGCCGACAAGGTCTTCAAGAAGCTTTTGCTCCTTGCTGATTTCCTGGGCGCGTTTGGGATCGTCCCAGAGGGCGGGGTTTTCTACCTCGCGATTGACTTCTTCGAGTCGACGCTCTTTGCGATCGACGTCAAAGATACCCCCTAAGCTCAACAAGACGGTGAGCAAGGTCTTCGCACAGGTTGTTGATTTGATTGATGCGTTCAGCTTCCATTGAAGTCGTCCGATATCTCTGCGTGTGAAAAGTCGTCGGGCTGTCGCGCCGACGGCTCAATTGCCCCGTTTCCGAAGAAGGACCCGGACACGTGCGTCATGCCCGCGGCCAAATACCTCGGAATCTTTGATGGACAAGGGAAATTCAAACTCTGCATTCTACTTGATTGCAGAGGACGAGGAAAGCGACCGACAGGCTGTAAAAGCACCTCCTCGGGCGGGCTCGGACGGGTCAGTTCACGCGCGCTTCTGTTGTCTCGGCTGCTTCGACAACAAGCTGAATCGATCGGCGTCCCATGTACTCGTTGATTTCCGGTCGGTACGCCAGACGCACGTGCGCGGGCAGGGGCGTATTGCGCCGAAAGTAGATCGCCTCAAAGCGGCTGCCCGCCAGATCGAGCACGAGCTTAAGGTGCGAGTCCTTGAGCACGCGCTGCGAGAGAATGTGAAAGTCGTTGGCAAAAAGGGGCCGCTCAAAACCCTGCCCCCAGATGCGAGAGCCGATCGCTTCCACAAGGGGAAAGGAGATTTCTTCGGGCGACAGGGCGCCGTCGATGTAGACGATGCGGTTGAACACTTCCGGGTCGACCATCTGCGTGATGGCTTCTTCAAAAAGCGCGGTAAAACGCTCCAGCGCTTCGGCGCGGATTGTGAGCCCGGCGGCCATGGCGTGGCCGCCGAAGCGTTCAATGAGGCTGGGGTCGCGTTTGCTGACCCAGTCAAGGGCGTCTCGCAGGTGCACGCCTTCAATCGATCGCCCGGAGCCCTTGAGCATGGCGTTGTCGTCGCGGGCAAAGGCGATGACGGGACGGTGGGTTTTTTCCTTGACGCGGCTCGCGACAAGTCCCACCACGCCCAGATGCCAGTCTTCTTCAAAAAGCGTAATGGTGCTGCGCTTTTCCCAGTCCATGTGCGCAATCGTGTCGATGGCCTCGGTCTGCATGCTGCCTTCAAGATCGCGCCGCTCGCGGTTCAGGCCGTCGAGTTCGGCGGCAAGTCTGGCGGCGCGCTGCGGGTCGTCCGCCAAAAGGCACTCGATTCCGACGCCCATTTCGGTCAGACGCCCTGCTGCATTGATGCGCGGCGCGATACCAAAGGCAAAGTCGCGCGCACAGGCGTTGGCCGTATCGCGCCCGGCGACGGCAAAAAGGGCCGAGATGCCCGGACAGGCCAGGCCTCGGCGCACACGCGACAGCCCCTGCGCGACCAACACGCGGTTGTTTTGATCGAGTCGCACAACGTCGGCGACGGTTCCGAGGGCCACGAGGTCGGCGAGGGCGTCGAGCCGCGGCTGCGTGCGGGCGTCAAAAACGCCGCGCCGGCGCAGTTCGGCGCGCAGCGCCATGAGCACGTAGTACATCACGCCGCACCCGGCAAGCGCCTTGCTGCCGAAGGCCGACTCACGCACGTTCGGATTGACGATACAGGCCGCCTCGGGCAGCGTGTCCGAGGGCAGGTGATGATCGGTGATGATCACCTCAATGCCGAGTTCTTTGGCGCGGCGAACCCCTTCGACGCTGGCAATTCCGTTGTCGACGGTGATGATGAGATCGGGCCGGGGATCGGCCGAGGCCGCCAGATCCACGATCGCCGGCGTCAGGCCGTAGCCGAGCGTAAAGCGATCGGGCACGATGTAGCGCGCTTCAATCCCCATCATGGCAAAACCGCGCATTGCAACGGCACAGGCCGTGGCGCCGTCGCAGTCGTAGTCGGCCACGATGGTGACGCGTTTGCCGGCAGCGCGGGCGTCGGCCAAAAGGCGGGCGGCTTCTTCGGTGCCTTCAAGCGAGACGGGCGGCAAAAGCGCCTTCCAGTCTTCCAGAAGGTCCTCCTTGCTGCGGATGCCGCGCGCAGCAAGCGCCTGCGCGATAGGCCGCAGAATGCCGTCGTGTTCGAGCCGCTCACAGCTCATCTTGTCGTAGGGGCGCAGTGCAAAACGGGTGTTCATGCCGCAATCTCCTCACAGAGTCGGGCAAAGACCCAGTCGCGGGCCGCGAGTTTTTTGCCGCCCGTAAGACGCGCCAGAAGATTCATGGCCGCAGGCTTGTTGCGGCAGGGCAGGGTCACGGTGAGCGCTTGGCCGCAGCCGACGATAAGCGCCTCGTCGCACCCCTTGCGTCGGGCGCTCGCGCTAAGCGCCGTGAGCTGCTCAACGAGAGCGGGAACGCGGGCACTCCAAAGTGCCCAATCGCCTGCAAGCCAGGGGGCGTAGAGGTCTTCCAAAAGCGCAATGCACGCACCGTTGGGAGCGTCCTTGGGCCAGTCCGTTACGCCCGCAGCCGGCCCCATGCGGTGATTGAGGATGCCTGCGGCAAGCGCCCAGCCGAGTACGGTTTTGTCGTCGGCAAGAACGCTGCGGATTTTGGTGGGCGGATAGACATTGAAGTAGCGCGATGCGCCGCTCAGCCAAAGCGCGTTGACGCAGCGCGCTCCGTCGTAAAGAGTAAGCGAAGCGAGCGTTTTTTCCAGGCGCTCCAAAAGGGCAATGTGCGCCTGAAGGCGCTCGGTTTGGCCGGGCGCACAGGCAAGGTCGGCCGCAAGGTCCCTCCGGTGCCCGAGCATGGCTTCAAAGGGGCGTGCGTAAACGACGCAAGTCTCCTTGGTCGTGACGTAGAGCGTTTTGTCCCAGCGCTGCAGCGTGTAGCCTGCGGCAAGAAGAATCGGCGTGAGTGCGCTCGAAACGGCTTCAATGACCTCGTCCGAAAGCGTGACGCTCTCGAGCGTCCCGGTCTCTGTCAGGTGGCCCGCATCAAGGCGCAGAACGTCATTGGAAAAAAGCTGCGGGCCCTGCTCAAGGGGCCAGGCAAAAGCGGCGGTCTGCGCGGGGCCGTGACCTCGCATCAGCACGTTCCAGAGCCACTCAAGGTGCACCGAGCGTGAAAAAACGCCTTCGCCCATGGGCTGCATCAGCGCCTGCGCGGAGAGGTCGGACGACAGTTTGGTTAGGCACGCGAGCGTCTCGTCGGAAACGTGTGCCTTAGCCTCGTCGGGAAGAATGAGTCCGGGAACCAAAAAATAAACCTGCGTCATCACACAAAAACATCGCACAAAAAATGCGGAACGGCTTGCATTTGCATGTCGTTCCCGGTCTCAAAGACATCAAAACAGCCCCGAGTTGAATGTCTCGGGGCCGTCTGGCTGCACCCGCAGGTGCTTAGGACTGGCCGGACTGTTCGGCGCCGAGAACGACGCGCATCAGGTCGGCCACCGTGCCCGAGTTGGTCTTGTCCATGATCGAGGCGCGGTGCGCTTCGACGGTCTTGATGGAGATGCCCAGATCATCGGCAATCTGCTTGTTAAGGCGCCCGGCGGTAATGCGTTCGAGCACCTGCTGTTCGCGGGCCGTGAGCTTGCGCAGCAAAGCTTCGTTGAGGCTGCGGCGTTCGTTGCGCACGCGGCGCTCGCGCGCTTCGTGCAGCATGCGTTCGACCTGCTGCTTGAGAGAAGCCTGATCGAAGGGCTTTTCGATGAAGTCGACCGCACCCTTTTTGAGGGCGTTGACGGCCATCGGCACGTCACCGTGACCGGTGATGAAGATGATCGGCAGATCGGCGTTGCGGGCGATCAGGTGTTCCTGCACCTCCAGGCCGCTCATGCCGTTCATGCGTACGTCCAAAAGCAGCACGGCAATGGCGTAGGGATCGTATTTGGCAATAAAGCTTTCACCGCTGTCGTAAAGCTCGACCTTGTAGTCGCTTGCCTCCAAAAGCCAGCGAATGGAGTCACGAACGGCTTCGTCATCGTCCACAACGTAGACGGTGCCGAGAGTCTGCGAGGCTTCGTGCGAAAAAGAGGTGCTAAAAGGCATATCAAATCCGTCGCGCGGGGCGCTTGAAATACAACTTTGGTCATTTTAGCGCGACTGTCGCGCAGGCAGACTCAGTCGGAAGATCGTTCCGCCTTCGGGATTGTTTTCAAACGTAAGTCGACCGTGATGACTTTCGACGATGGTGCGGCAGATGTTGAGCCCGATGCCCATCCCCGTCTTTTTGGTTGTGTAGAAGGGATCAAACAGGTGGGCGGCGGCCGTTTCGGAAATGCCCGAACCGTTGTCGATGACATAAAAAACGATGTTGGGCGCCTCGTCCTTGATGCACAGCCGAACGGTCTTGGACGCGGGTTTTGCATCAGGCGAAAGACTTGCCTCCATGGCGTTCTTCAAAAGGTTAATGAGCACCTGCTCGATCATGACGGCGTCGCACACAAGGGTTTTGACGGTGCTCTGCACGTCAAGTTCTAGACGGACGCCGAGCTTTTTACTCTGAATGAGCGCAAGCTCCATCGTTTCGTCAAGAATGCGCGAAAGGGGCGTTTCCGAAAGCTGAGCTTCGGTACGCTTGGCAAAGCCACGGATGCGCTTGATGATCTGTGCGGCGCGCTGTGTCTGATTGATGATCTTTGTGAGGGCCGCGTTGGCGCCTTCGCCGCTCAGTTTGTCGGCAAGCAACATGGTTTGCGCCGCCGAGGCGTAGTTCTGCACGGCGGCAAGGGGTTGATTGAGTTCGTGCGCCAGAGAGCTCGTCATCTCACCCATGGTGATGAGGCGCGAGGACTGCTCGGCATTTTTGAGCTGCTGATCAATGAGGGCTTCGGCTTTTTTGCGTTCCGTTACGTCGCGGACGGTCAGAATCTCGACAATGGTGTTGTCGAGCCAGCCGATGGAGCGCAGCGTGCAGGCAACCCACTGATTGCGCTCAGGAATCCATACTTCACCGTTGTTCTGTGCGGGGCCGGCCTGCCGGAGTAGGTCACAGAGCTTGAGGTGCGCCGTGACTGTCTCGCCGAAGGCGTTGACATAGCGGCGGTTGGCGTAGAGAAGTTCCGGTTTCTCGCGCGTTCGGCGCACAACGCTCACCGTGGCGTCCATGGCTTCGAGCACGAGAAGCGTGCGCTCGTGGGCTTTTTGCAGCGCTTCGCGGGCGCGCTTTTGCTGCGTAATATCGCGGAAAATCAAAAGCCAACCGCTTCTGCGCGGAAATTTCGTGCGCGGCCTTAAAGGAACGATGGAGACCGCACAGTCAAACACAGTGCCGTTTTTGCGTCGTGCTTCAAACTCTTTGTGTGTGGTCTGCGCTCCCGCGTCGGCCGACAGAATGCGGGCAAAGGGGGCGTCGGTCTGACTTGCACAGATCGAGTAGGGCGGGCGCAGTTCGGTCAGCTCCTGCGCCGTCAGCCCAAACATTCTCAGAAAGGCGCCGTTCGTAAAAAGCACGCGCCCCGTGCGGTCGGTGGCACAGACGCCGTCCAAAAGCGACTGACTCAGAGCCTGCTGCACGATGACGCGGGCGCGCAGCAGACTTTCGGTGTTCATCTGCCGGAACTGGTAGTGAAGAATCCAGAAGATGGCGGCAATCAGGAGGGCGCCGAAAATAAGAATGCCGCGCACGAGCGTCGTGTGACCGTAGATCGACTGAGGGGTGACGTTAGTGGTGGCGATGGCAACGTTCGGAGGAAGCGGCGACAGAGAGGCAACCGTGTGAAAGTTTTCACTCGGTGCTTCATCTTCTCCGCTTTCTACGGGCGGAAAGGCTTTGCCGTCGACAAGAAGCGTCGTGCGGTAGCGGTAGTCAAAGCTCTTGTCGACAAGCGTGCGAATCAGAGTCGACAGGGAAATGCGAGCAAGCCACACGGATCGGTCATAGGTGCCCTTGGCGCGCACGTCCTCTCCAAGGTCGGCAGGAATCACAAGGTACACCATCGACAGCGTCGATCCGGTTTTGGTAAAGGGGGCGGTGAAAAGACTCGTCGAAAACTTGAGGCTGCGGTTGATGGCTTCCTGCGTGAAGGTGTCGAGAATACGGCTGCCGACGGCCAGGGGTTCGGCTTCAAGCGACGTGGGGGTCAAACATGTATGTCGGACGCGCTTAAAACCGTCAACGAGGGTGAGTTCGGCAAATTCGGCGTATTCAATAAAAAGGGGATTGAGATTTTTGCAACTGAGTTTCTTTTCTCCGATGGTTTGGGCCGTCAGCCTGGAAGAAAACTGCAACAGACGCCTTTCGATCTGGCGCGACAGAGTCTGCGTCACGGCTTCCTGGGCTTCGGATTCAAGCCTGTAGGTTTCCATGCTCACAAAGCGGGCAATGGTGATCGTCAGAATCAGCACGACCGTCAGCGCGGCGAGTGTGACATGGATGATGCGCACGCCCAGAAATCGATCGGACTTCGTGTCGCTGTCGCTTACAAGCTCAAGTAGTTTGTCGTCAATTTGTTCGGGGTCGTGCATGGCCGAGATCTGCAAAAAGAGGCTGACACCAAAAGATTAACGCAAGAGATGCGGTCGCAGTTCGATTTCGATAGGCATCATGGCAGGACCATTCGACAAGGTGCGCAGAAGATCTACACCGACGGCACGAACCTCCTGACGGCTTCGATCGGCGCGAAGTACGAAAAGGCGTTCGAGCAGGGTGATTGGGTCTTTAAGCCGAGCGCTCGCGTTGCAGCGACCTACGACGTCGTGTCGGACGACACCGAGTCGGCGATTCGCGTGATCGGCGGCGGCCAGTACCACGTCATCTCGGCGCACCAGAAGCGCGCTGCGTATGAAGCAGGACTCGGCCTTGAAGCTTCGAATGGTGTCTGGGACTTCTCGGTGGCCTACAACGGTGAATTCCGCAGCCACTTCAAGTCGCACACCGGCATGATCAAGGCGAAGTACAACTTCTAACCTTGGCATTTAGCTAGGATACGGGAAAGCAGTCTTGCGATTGTTTTCCCCGTTTTGTTTATGCGCTTCTTTTTTCTTTTACTGCCGCTTTTTCTGGCGGGCTGTCAGACGCTGAGCGTGCCGCCCGCGTTTCACCGTACGGACTATTCGGCCCTGGGCTATACACTTGCCTCATGGCAAAAGGACACAGGATCGGGCAATCTGGTTCGCATCTATCTTGAGGGCGACGGTCACGCTTTTCATCATGACGGGAGAGTCACGAGTGATCCCACGCCGCGCGGAACGTTTTTGCGACAGATCGCTTTTGCCGACCCCAATCCCAACGTGGTCTATCTCGCGCGCCCCTGTCAGTTTGTGATGAGCGCCAGGTGTACCAAGAAGGACTGGTCAACGGCTCGCTTTTCCGAGTCGATCGTTTCGGCCGTGGAAGAGGCGGTGATACGCATTGCCGCAGGGCGCGAAGTGGTGCTCATCGGTTATTCGGGCGGCGCACTTTTGTCGGGCCTTGTGATTGAGCGAGGCCGCCTGAAGGTGCGCCGATGGGTGACGCTCGCCGGGCTCCTGGATCACGAGAAATGGACGCGCACTCAGCGTTTGACGCCGCTCACCGGGTCGATCAACCTCACCAAACTGCCTGCCGTCGAGCAGGTGCACTACTACGGCGCCGAGGATCCCGTGCTGCCGGCGTCTTTGTTTGTCGGAGTGCCCGGGGCAAAAGAGGTGCCCGATGCCGGGCATGACCGTGGCTTTGAATCGGTACTTTCCGACGTGTACGACAACTGCTGCAAATAAACGCGTAAGGCACGCCAAGAAAAATACTTTGGCGGCAAACGGATCCTTGCAGGACTGCTCTACAATGCCCGAATGGGTTGGCGGACGGAGTCAGCCGGCCCTTCGGACAACACCCTTTTAGACGCATCGAAAATGACGCAGGACGAACTTAAGCAGCTGGTGGCCCGTGCGGCCGTGGATTATGTGAAGGACGGCGAAGTGCTCGGCGTGGGCACGGGCTCGACCGTGGACTTTTTCATTGACGCACTCAAGGAGAGCGGCAAGCAGCCGAGCGCCTGCGTTTCGAGCTCCGTGCGCTCCACAAAAAAGCTCGAAGCCCTTGGCTTTAAGGTGGTCGATCTCAACGAAGTTGAATCGATCGGCGTCTACGTCGACGGGGCCGATGAAATCGACGGCGGTTTTTCGATGATTAAGGGCGGCGGAGGCGCGCTCACGCGAGAAAAGATCGTGGCCTCTGTTGCCGAAAAGTTTGTCTGCATCTGCGACGGCAGCAAGAAGGTCGAAGTGCTCGGCAAGTTTCCGCTTCCCGTGGAAGTCATTCCGATGGCCGTGCAGTCGGTGGCTCGTAAGCTGCGCGCTTTCGGGGGTGAGCCCGTCGAGCGCGACTTTACGACCGACAACGGCTGCCGCATTTTGGATGTCAAGGGGCTTGCAATCACCGCCCCTCATGCACTCGAAGCGCAGATCAATGCTATTCCCGGTGTTGTGACTGTGGGGCTTTTTGCTGCGCGCGGTGCGGACGTGCTTCTGCTGGGAACGTCTGAAGGCGTCAAGTGTTTTGAAAAAGAACCCAAAGAATGATCAGTGCTTCGACACCCATCTCGGAATCGCTTTCTTTAGTGGATGCGGCACTCAGTGCGCGCCGCCCCTTGAGGCGTGGCACCGAGACCGGGATTTGGGCCCGATGACGGCGCTTCTTGCCGCTCGGGAAATTGAGCAGCTTGAGGAGTGTTGACGCATTGCCGATCAATTGGCCGAGGCACTGCGCACACAAAGCCAAACGGCCGACACATCGTCGGCCGTTTGAAGCGTTTTTGAAGCTCCGTGCGGGCTTATTCCTTGGGCGGCGTGCAGTTGGGCACGATTTCCACTTTGCCGGCACCGAAAAGGAAGTTTTCGCACTGCTGCATCAGATGCTGACGCACGCGGGCATCGGCACAGTTGAGGCCGTATTCGTTGATCATCATCGTCTGCAGACGCACCCATTCATCCCACGCTTCCTTGCTGATTTGTGCCCAGATGCGCTTGCCGAGTTCACCGGGAACGGGAGGGTAGGCAAGGCCCGGGGCGTCCTTGTCGAGCTTGACGCAATGCACCATGCGGGTCATAAGAGGCTCCTTTTCGTGTGATTTTAAATTGTGGTTTAAAGATCTTTGATGAAAATCAGCGAGCGGCGGTTCCAGTTGTAGAGCTTCTGCTTTTCCATCGGCAGGCTCGAAACGTCTGCCGCGGTAAAGCCGCGCTTGAGAAACCAGTGCGCCGTGCGGGTGGTGAGCACGAAGATACGCTTTAATCCCATGGCTCGGGCACGCTGCTCAATGCGCCGCAACAGTCGATCCCCGTCGCCCGAGCCCTGATGACTCGGATGCACGGTGACCGCCGCCATCTCGCCCATTTTAGCCTCAGGATAGGGGTAAAGCGCAGCCGAGCCGTAGATGATGCCGTCGTGTTCGAGAACGGTGAAGTGCTGGATTTCACGCTCAAGTTTTTCACGCGGACGCTTGACGAGCGTGCCGTCGGCTTCGTAGATCTCAAGAAGCTTCAGAAGGCCCCCCACGTCCTCAATCGTCGCTTCGCGCATGGCATGCATGTCGTCCTCGGCCACCATGGTGCCCACGCCTTCGTGGGTAAAGAGCTCAAGGAGCATGGCCCCGTCCATGCGACACGGGAGAATATGCACGCGCTCAACGCCGGCCTTGAGCGCCCGCACGGCGCAGGCAAGGTCAAAAGCGTCTTCTTCAGAAAAAAGATTTTGCGCAAGACGCCGTTCGACATCTTCGCGGGCAAGTTCCCGCTCCACGCGTCCTTGGTGCGTCACACCGTCGCGCGGGCCGGAAATAATGAGCTTGTCGGCTTTGAGCGCGCAGGCAATGGCGGTAGCCACTTCCTTGGTGGTCATGTTGAAGGCTTCGCCCGTGGGAGAAAAACCGAAGGGGCTTACCAACACGATGTTGCCGCGTGCGAGCTGCTCGTTGATCGCTTCAGCATCGACCTTGCGCACCACGCCCGTGAGGCGGTAGTCCACCCCGTCAACGACGCCGATCGGCTTGGCGGTCACAAAGTTGCCCGACACCACGCGCATGTGCGAGTGCTGCATGGGGGTGTTGGGCAGGCCCTGGGAAAAAGCGGCCTCGACTTCAAAGCGTACGTGCCCGCAGGCTTCCTTGACGCAGGCCATGACGTCCGTGTCGGTGATGCGCAGCCCCTTGTAACTGCGGCCTTCGATGTGGCGCAGTGCCATCAACTCTTCAATCTGCGGTTTGGCGCCGGGAACGACCACCAGGCGAATGCCGACGGCAGCCATCAGACTCAGATCCATCACAAGACGATTAAGGCGTCGTGGGTCGGCGACGACTTCGCCCGAAAAACTGATCACGAACGTGCGGCCGTGGTGCAGATGCAGGTAGGGCGCGACGCTGCGAAACCAATGCACCCACTGTGCGGGCTCGGCAGAGGGGAGGGCTCCGCCCGCAGGGGCAGCACCGCAGGGATTGTCAGACTCTTCTTGGCTCATGGCTGAGAAAAACGGTCAAATATGAGGACAACGGCCGTCAATAGTACCCCCGAGAGAGGCTCGGTGAAAGTTTGACGCTCAGTCGTTTTGCTAACATTGGCTCGCTTCATAGGGCCCGCACTTTACGAGAGCCCCGCTTTGCTGTCTGCGTCCCGCCCGTTCGAGGTGCCGGCGCTTTTTTGTTTGCGATCCATGGCCGACAATCCCTTTGCCCGTCTGAAGGGCATGATTCAACTTCGTCCCGACGTTCCCGAGATCCGCGGTGATTCCAAAAAATCCCTGGCGGCTCTGAAGTTTGCCGATGCGGCCGTGCGCGAAAAAGCCAGAGGGATGCTGCAGGACAAAGCGCAGAAAGAGGCCAAACTTCCGACTCGGGCGTCCACAAAGTCTCAGGTCAAAGACTCCTCGGAAAATCGAGCTGCCGAGCAGAAGCTCCGAGACTCTGCCATTCGGTCGCCCGAACCCCGAAAAGAGCGTCCCGAGCGCCCGACGCTGTCGCGAACGCCCAAGCCTGCGACCCCGACCAAACCCCGCCCGCAGGGCGGCAGACCCGCGGCAGGCGCAAAAGAAGCTGCGCCCCGTGCCAAGGTTGCCGACACTGCCCCGGTCAGCGCCCCGACGCCTAAGAGCGCTCACCGCCGCGCTGAGCGCGCCGTACCCCCCGCGCGCGAAACGAGGGGCGTGTCCGATGATCCGCTGCGCACGCCCAATCCCGTCACGGTCCCCGTGACGCTTACCGCGGGTCTGCCCGTGTCCGAACATGCCGAAGAACTCATTGAAGCCATTCAAAACCACCGCGTCATCATCGTCTGCGGTGAAACGGGCTCGGGCAAGACGACGCAGCTTCCCAAACTGTGCCTTCTGGCAGGGCGCGGCACCAAGGGACTCATCGGCCACACGCAGCCCAGACGCATTGCAGCCAGTTCCATTGCCAAGCGCATTGCCGAGGAACTTAAAACCGAGGTGGGCGAAGTCGTGGGCTACAAGGTGCGCTTTACCGACAAAACGATGCCCGGCGCGGCGATCAAGCTCATGACCGACGGCATTTTGCTTGCCGAAACGCAGACCGATCCCCTTTTGCGCCGCTACGACACCATCATCATCGACGAAGCGCACGAGCGATCGATCAACATCGACTTTTTGCTGGGGTACTTAAAGCGCCTGCTTCTCAAACGCAAGGATCTCAAAGTCATCGTCACATCAGCGACGATCGACGCCGAGCGCTTTGCCGAGCATTTTGCGATTGAAGGCAAAAAGGCGCCCGTCTACACGATTTCGGGACGCACCTATCCGGTTGAGATTCGCTGGCGTCCGGTGGACGACCCGGACGAGGAAGACGACAAGACGCTGATGGACGCCATTGCCGACGCCTGTGATGAGCTCGAAATGGCAGGGCGCGGCGATATTCTCGTTTTCCTGCCCGGTGAGCGGGAAATCCGCGAGGCGGCCGACGTGTTGCGCCGTCGGCATCGCCCCGGCATGGTGGAAATTCTTCCTCTTTTTGCGCGTCTGTCCGCGCAGGAGCAGGAGCGCGTCTTCAAGTCGGGCGGAGTGCGCCGTATCGTACTTGCCACCAACGTTGCAGAAACCTCCATCACGGTGCCCGGCATCCGTTATGTGGTGGATACGGGCCTGGCGCGCGTCAAGCGCTACTCCTACCGCAACAAGGTCGAGCAGCTCCTGATTGAGCCCGTCAGTCAGGCTTCGGCCAATCAGCGCGCAGGTCGCTGCGGGCGTGTTGCCGACGGTATCTGCATTCGCCTTTATGGCGAAGATGACTGGGCAAGGCGAAGCGCCTACACCGATCCCGAAATCATGCGCTCGAACCTCGCGTCGGTTATTTTGCGCATGAAGAGTCTGCGCCTTGGGGAAGTGCAGGCCTTCCCCTTCGTGCAGGCGCCCCCGCCGCGCGCCATTGCCGACGGCTATGCCATCCTGCACGAATTAAACGCCATGGACCGCGAGGGCAATCTGACGGACATCGGACGCACACTGGCACGTCTGCCCGTGGACCCGCGTCTGGCGCGCATGCTTCTGGAAGCAAACAGCCGCAACGCACTTGCCGAAGCGCTCATCATTGTTTCGGGGCTTGCTATTCAGGATCCGCGCGAGCGCCCGCTGGCGGCGCAGGACGCGGCCGACAGCGCGCACAAGCGTTTTGCCGACGAGCGCAGCGACTTTCTCGCGTATCTCAACATCTGGAACTGGTATGAAAAAGCGGTGCGCGACAAGGTGTCCAACAAGCAGCTTACGGATGACGTGCACCGCGCGTTTCTGTCGCCGCGCCGCCTTCGTGAGTGGCGCGACGTCTGGCGTCAGTTGAGTGAGCTTGCGAGCGACGCCGGTTGGCGGGTCAACAGTGAAAAAGCCACCTACGAAGAGCTCCACGCCAGTCTGCTCACCGGTCTTTTGGGCAATCTCGGCATGCGTCAGCTCGACGCGGATTTTCGTGCGCCTCCGTATCTGGGCGCCCGCGGCATCAAGTTCTGGGTGTGGCCCGGCTCGAGCCTGGCCAAAAAGGGCGGCAAGTGGATTATGGCTGCAGAACTCATTGAAACCAGCCGTCTTTTTGCTCGCTGCGCTGCCGATATTGATCCCGAATGGGTTGAGCGTGCGGCTTCTCACCTTATCAAAAAGAGTTGGAGTGAGCCGCATTGGGAGAAAAAGCGCGGCGAAGTGCTCGCTTTTGAGCGCGGGGCTCTCTACGGCCTTACCATCTACGCCGAGCGACGCGTGCAGTTTGCGCCGCACGACGCCAAAACGGCACGCGAAATCTTCATTCGCGAAGCACTGGTGGAAGGTGACTTTGAGTGTCGGGCGCCGTTTTTTGCGCATAACCAAAAGCTGGTGCGTGAAATTCGCGAAATCGAAAACAAGTCGCGCCGTCTTGATGTTCTCGTGGACGAAGAGACCATCTTTGCGTTCTACGACAAGGCGGTCGGCGCCGAAGTGGTCGGAGCATCAACGTTTGAGAAGTGGCGTCGGGAAGCCGAAAAGGCCGATCCCAAGGTGCTATTCATGTCGCGCGACGATCTGATGCGGCATGACGCAAGCGGCGTGACGATGCAGTTTTATCCCAAATCGCTCACCATGGCCGGCATCGAAATGGCCCTCAGCTACCATTTTGAACCCGGCGCGGTACGCGACGGCGTCACGCTGACGGTGCCGATCTACGCTCTCAACCAGATCGACCCGGTGCGCTGCGAGTGGCTTGTGACGGGGATGCTCAAGGAAAAGGTGCACGCCCTCATTAAGAGTCTGCCGCAGCGCTACCGCAGGCACTGTGTGCCGATCGACAAGTGGGCCGAGGCTTTTTTCCTCAAGGTTGACGGCAAACCCGTTCCCGGGAAAACACTCGTCGATGCGCTTATCGATGAGTTGCGCGAGCAGGGCATCGTGTGCGAGCGCACGGACTTCAAGCTCGAATTTCTTGCCCGCCATCTTTTTATGAACTTCAAGGTGGTCGACGAGCACGGGCGGCAGCTTGACATGAGCCGCAATCTTGCGCAACTCAAAAGCGACCTCGGAGCGCAGGCGCAGGCAACCTTCCAAAGCATGGCCGAAGCCGATGCGACCGTGGCCGAAGATCTGGCCGACAACATTACAACCTGGTCCTTTGGGGAACTGCCGGAACTCATGGAAATCCGTCGACGCGGCGCAACGCTCATCGGGCACCCCGCGTTGGTCGATCGTGGTCAAAGCTGCTCGCTTGAAGTGTTTGACGAGCCCGAAGAGGCCAAAAAAGCGCATCGCGCCGGGCTCAGAAGGCTTTTTGCACTGCAGCTGCGCGAGCAGATCCGCTACGTGGAAAAGAACCTCTCGGCGCTGCAGCGCGTCCAGATGCAATGTCAGGTGCTCTCGCCCGTGCAGAGCGCTTTTGAGAGCTTTGAGGCTCTTCGGGCGGATGTGGTGGCCGCCACGATTGAGGCGGCGGCAATGGCCGAGCCCTGGCCCGTCAATCAGACCGAGTTCGGAGCACGCAAGGACGAAGCGCGCACCCGATTAAATCTCATCGCAGGCGAATACCTGCGCTCGCTTGAAGCCGTGGCCGTGCAGATGAGTGCGCTCGCCAAGCGTCTGGCCTCGGCTCGTGCTTTTGAAGCGGTCGTCAAGGACATTGAAGCGCAGCTGCGGCAGCTTTTTCCCAAACACTTTCTGCTCGAGGTAAGCGCACAGAACTTCAAACACTACGAGCGTTACCTCAAAGCGGTCAACGTGCGACTCGAAAAACTGCGCAATGACCCCGAGCGCGACGCAGGACACATGGCCGAAATCGGCCGACTGACGGCGGCCTGGCACAGAGAACTGGCCAATCGCAAGGGCAGGGCCGACGCGCGTCTGACGGAATTCGGGTGGATGCTGCAGGAGCTGCGCGTGTCTCTTTTTGCGCAGGAGCTGCGCACGCCCATGCCGGTGAGCGTCAAGCGTCTGACGCGCGTCTGGGAGTCGATCCGCAGGCTTTGAGGACGGCTCAAAGGAATGCGATCAAGAGCAAAATCCGGAAAATGTTCTGAAAATTCAGACTCGAAACGATATAATGAGCCGTTTTTCGGCCAATCGGAAATCTCCGTGACGATCTCCCGCAGCTTCAGAACATTTGCTCTGGGGGCCCTTTTTGGGCTTTTCGGGGCCTTGTCCTATATCCCTACGAGTGCGTTTGCACAGTCGACGGGAGGCGAGGTCGCATCCGTGCAGACCGCTTCGATCGGAGATGTCGCGAGCATCAATCCCAAGCCTGCCGAGTCGACGGCCGCTGCGCCCAAAAAGCCTCGTGCCGTCAAGCGTCGTCTTTCGCGCTCGGCACCTTCCGTGGCGGCTTTGGCCGGACTTCGTGAAACGCCAGATCCGCTTGAGCTTTCGAGCTCCGTGGCCTACATGGTCGATCAGGATACGGGCGAGGTGTACTTTGAAAAAAATGCCGGCGTGCAGCTGCCGATTGCTTCGGTCACCAAGCTCATGACGGCGCTTGTCATCGCTGAGAGCGAACTGTCGCTCAAAACGCCGCTCACCGTGACCCGCGCCGATTACGTGCGCAGCACGGCCGAAAGCGTGTTGCGTGCCGGCATGACGCTCACGCGCGGCGACACGCTGCGCGCGGCCCTCATGAGTTCGGACAATCGTGCGGCGCACATGCTTGCCCGTACCTACCCGGGCGGCGTCAAGGCGTTTGTCGCCAAGATGAACGAAACGGCGCAGGAACTCGGCATGGTCGACTCGCACTTTGCCGATCCGACGGGACTGTCGAACAAAAACGTTTCCACCGCACGCGATCTGGCACTGCTTGCTTCGCGCGCACATTCCTACCGTGAACTGCAGAAGGCCTCGACAAGCGCGACAGCCGTGCTCGACGCAGGTACCCGCAAACTGCACCTGATGACGACCAACCGACTGATCGGTGATCCGCGTTGGCACGTGGGTATTCAGAAGACGGGCTACACCCGCGCAGCAGGCCGCTGCATGGTGGTGCAGAGTGAATTTGCCGGTCACCGCGTCGTCATGGTGGTGCTCGATTCGGTCAACTCTTCCCGCCGCGCCGACGATATGTACCGCATGCGCCGCTGGCTTGAAGAAGAGACACGCTTTGAAGCGCAGTTTGCGCAGACAAGTCCCTTCGAGCTGCTTTAGCTATTGGCCCGTGACAGGGGCGGCTTTGTCCGTGACTGTCTCGCGCTGTCTTCGGTCTTTTTCTGCTGCGCGCCCGATGTTGGATGCCTCCCGACTTCGATCGTTCGCGGCCTTCCTATAATAAGAACCATCATCGCGCTGCTGCGAGGCAGTGGTGCGTGCGCAGTTTTTTCGGAGGGACTATGAAACGCATCGGTATCGTCGTCGGACATCATCAGGAACGCGCTTTGGCGCTCAAGGCTGCAATTTTGGCAAGCGATCCGTCGGCGGACGTACTGCTCGATGAAGAAACTTTTTCGGCCGACGACCCTGCCTTCAAAAAGAGCGACTGCAAGATCAACAACTTCAAGGCGGTTCGGCGCCTTGCCGCACGCGGTGCGCAGATTGTGGCCTTCAGCTGCAAGTGTCCGCACTTTTTCCTGAGTGAAATGCAAAAGGAAACCTGCACGCCCATGGCCGATCCTGCAGACGGGCAGGGGGAACTTCTCTCGGCGCCCGACTATGCCCGCCGCATTCTGGCGATGGATGCGACGCCTTTGCCCAAGCCCTTCAAGATCGGCATTATCGGCGGTCTCGGACCGGCGGCTTCGGTCGATCTCTACGATAAGATCGTCAAGGCAACGCCCGCGCAGAACGACCAGCAGCACTACAAGGTGGCCGTCGAACAAAATCCGCAGACGCCCGACCGCACCAAGTGCCTGCTCGAAGGCGGGGAAGATCCGACGCTCGCACTCTATATGAGCGCAAAGCGCCTCGAAGACGACGACTGTGACTGTGTGATTATCGGCTGCAACACGGCGCACGCCTTTGTGCCCGGCATTGAGCGCCATATCGGCATTCCCTTCGTCAACATGCAGCAGACGACGATGGATGAGATTGCCGCACGTCTCGGAGACAAGGCCCGCATCGGTCTGATGGCCACGAGCGGCACCGTCAAAACCGGCATTTACTCGGACAAGGCGAAGGCTATGGGGATGCCGATTTTTGTGCCCGATGAAGCGCATCAGGAACTCGTGATGCGCGCCATCTACGGTCCTCAGGGAGCCAAGGCGGGCTTTACGACGGGGCAGTGCTACAGCGATCTGTCGGCGGCAGCCGAATATCTCGTGAACACCTACGACTGCAACGTGCTGATCCTCGGCTGCACGGAGCTGCCGCTCATTTTCGATGAGGGCGACATGACGATTGCGGGTAAGACGGTTTACATCATCGATCCGACGTCGGCTCTGGCGCGCCGTGTGGTGAGAATGGCCGGAATGGCAGCCCTCGAGCGCGGACGCCTCTGAGCGATCCTGTGCGAGTCCTAAGTCGAAAAAACCGCCGAGTGCGAAGTCGCTCGGCGGTTTTTTATCGGACCGCAGAGTTAAGCTCCACCGTCCGCGGTGCGCAGAATGTTAAAGGCAGTCTGCGTCTTCGACGACGGCGCTGATTTCGCGCACGGCCGTGAGCAGATGCTTGACCCACTCGGGCTTATGCTGCATGTCGGTGCTCGAGATCACGGTAAGTGTGGCGACGACACGACCGGCCTTGTTGCGGATGGCGCCGCCCACACACTGAATGCCCGGTTCGAGTTCTTCACGGTCTTCGGCCCAACCGAGTTCCTTGACGCGGTTGAGTTCCATGATGAGTTTTTCGGGCGAAGAGATCGATCGCGGTGTGCGGGGAGCAAGCTTGGTGCGGGCAATGTAGGCCGAGACTTCCTCGGGCGTGCAGTCGCACAAAAAGAGTTTGCCGCCGCTCGTGCAGTGCAGCGGGGCAACGGCACCGACCTGACGGGCAAGACGCACGCCTGTCTTGGGGGCGAACACGTGCTCGATATACATCACGTGGTCGTCGTGCCGTAGAGCAAGATTGATGGTCTGGCCGGTCTTTTCAAAGAGTTGCTGCATGACGGGCAGCGCTTTTTCACGAATGCGAAGACGGTCGCGCACGAGGTTGCCGAGCTCGAGGAAGGTGAGGCCGAGTCGCCAGCCGCCGTTGGCGTCGCGTTCAACAAAGCCGCTTTCGGCCATGTTCCACAACAGTCGGTGGGCGGTCGACGTGTGGATGTCCGTCAACTGTGCAATGTCGTGCATGCTGTAGGGCGTGCGGCGGGACGCAAGAAGATTCAGAATGCGCGTGGTGCGCTCAAGAACCTGAACCTGTTTGAGTTTTTCCTTGGTAACCATAATCCACTGGGTGTTGCAAACAAAACGTAATGCGCTGACTCAGACCTCAGAAGCGGGGACTGAGTCCGGGGATTCGGGGACGACCAGACGGTCGGCCACAATTTCAGCGATGTCGCGAATGGGAAGGGGCTCTTCCTTGGGCGATTGAGCCTGAGCGGAAGTGAGCATCGTCATGCAGTGCGGACAGCTGACGGCAATCTGCCGGGCGCCGGTCGCCTTGAGTTCGGTGAGGCGGATGGCATTGATGCGCGCCGGTCGATCCATGAAGATCTGCGCGCCCCCTGCGCCGCAGCACATGGCGTTGCAGCCGCGCTCGGGCGTTTCATTGAGCGTGGTGCCGAGTGCCCGCAGAACGGTTCGCGGTTCGCGGCCGATCTTGTTGTAGCGGGCAAGGTAGCAGGCGTCGTGAACGACCGTGGGAAGCGGAGCCTTGGAAGTGTCCAAATGCAGGCGCCCTTGGGCGATCAATTCACCGATGAACTGAACGTGACTCGTGACGGGCCACGTGCCGTTTTCAAACTGGGGATATTCGTTCTTGAGGGTATTGAAGCAGTGCGGACAGGCTGCAACAATGGTCTTGAAGCTGTAGCGGTTGATGGACTCAATGTTTTCGGCCGCGGCAGTCTGAAAGAGATATTCTTCACCGGCGCGGCGGGCAAAATCGCCGTGGCAGCGTTCCTCGCGCATGACGGCGAACTTGACGCCGGCAGCCTGAAAGATGCGAACCATGGCGCGGGCAATCTTCTGTGCGCGCTTGTCGTAGCTTGCCGAGCAGCCAACCCAGTAAAGCACGTCGTAGCTTTCGCCCGGTCGGGCCACGGGTACGTCCAGCCCCTGCGCCCACTTCAGGCGCGAGCCCGGATCCATGCCCCAGGGATTGCCCACAGATGAGGTGTTTTCCAAAGCACCGGCAAGGCCTTCGGGGAATTCACCCATTTCAAGAGCAAGATGGCGGCGCATCGACACGATGAGTTCGTGAATCGGAATCTGTGCCGGGCACACGTGCGTGCACGCGCCGCACGTCGTGCAGCTCCAGAGCGCCTCACGGCCTACGATGTCGTCGATAAGGTCCTTGTCCTTGTCGGCTCCCTTCAAGCGGGCCTGAAGATTCAGAACCAGTTGCTTGGGATCAAGCGGCGCGGCAGCTTTCACTGCAGGGCAGACGCTGCGGCAGCGGCCGCATTCGGTGCAACCGTCAAAACGGATGCGGTCGATACCCGAGAATTGCGCAAAGGACGAAATGCCGAAGCTTTCCTGCTCTTCAATGTTCTCAATCTTGGCGATGGCGCCCATGGGGGCGGTCTTGTGCCAGAAGATCGAAGTCGGCGTCTTAAAGAGATGGCCGTAGAAGGTGAGCGGAATCGTCGCCACAAAAACGAGTGCAGCCAATCCGTGCACAATCCAGGTGAAAAGGTGGAACGAGCGCAGTTGTTCGGGCGTAACGCCCGTAAATAAACGGGCAATCGTATTGCCGACGAAGGAAACATCGCTCCAGGCGGGCTGCTGCACGGCCAGACGCAGGGCTTCAAGCACGAAGCCAGTGACGATGATGAATGCCAGGCTTGAGAGCACAACGGCGGCACGCGAAGAAGCCTCAACCTTGGCGTCGTGATGCACAAAGCGGCGCCACGCATACCAGGCAATGGCCGCAAGACTGATCAGGCCGGCAGCATCCAATATGAACTTGTAGGCGAGATAGACGTTGCCCGCGAGAATGCGCTTATTGAAAAGAAGATGCGCCACGTCCCAGTCGAGCGTGGCCACGGCCGTGCCCATGAAAAGAAAGAAAAACCCCCAAAAGAGCGCGAAATGGATTTTGCCGCTCAGCGTTTTGCGAATGCGGTATTGGGAAATGACTTCGGTCAGCGTGTAGCGCCAGCGCTCGGCGTTGCCCGAAACGTGTTCGGGGTGCGCATAGGGCTCGCTGTTGCGGGCTTTGACGGCACGAACGACACCAGCGATACATAAGGCAAGGGCGACGAGTCCGACGAAGTAGACACCGATCTCAGCCCAGAGCGGGATATTCCAAAACCCGGGGCGAAGGGCGATCGAGGGATTCATAAGAAAACAGGGGAATAAAGTTCAAAAAAGGCTAAAAACGGCGGAACTTCAAATTTTATAGCGTTAACGCGAGACACGACGCAAAAATTTTCACCGCGCGAAAAGATTTTCAGGATTCCTGATTGAGCGTCGGCAGTGCGGAGTGCGTTTTAGGAGGCGGCGCGATGGGCGGCAACGGCATCGGCACAACGTCCCGGCAGAGCGGGGCCGCCGAAAATAAGCCCCGAGCTAAGTTGCACGAGACGGGCTCCTGCATCGATTTTTTCGACAGCGTCGCTCGGTGTGAGTACGCCGCCGCAGGCAACGATATCAAGAGACCCTGTCAGATGTCGGGCTGCCGCGCGTACGGTTTGCGTGGTGAGGTCGCGGACGGCTTCACCGCAAAGGCGTCCGTTACCGTCCTGACGGCCGTAACCGAGAAAGACAGCAGATGCTCCCCCCTCAACGAGGCAGTCAAGTTGTCTGCAAAGGGCATCGGATTCAAGATCACAGGGCAATTTGACGGCAATCGGTTTAAGAGCGGTTCCGTGTTGAGTCAATCTGTCACGCGTTTGGCGAAGGTGACGAAGAACGGTAACGAGCGTTTGGGGATCAAAAGAGGGAAGGCTCAGTGTATTGACGACAAAATAGTCGGCGCGCGCGTAAAGCGCAGACAGAACTTCAGAGAGCTCACTGCAGGCCTCGTCGAGGGTGCGAGGGTGTGAGCAAGCCATATTGATGCCGAGTACGCCGCGGCGCAGAGTAAAGGCATCGGCGCTTTTAAGCTGTCGAAGTACGACCTGAGCGCCGAGACTGGGTTGACGGAGCGACCAGCGAATGGATTCTCCTTGGCGGGACATCAGAGCTCCGGGGCCGGCGTTCTGCGGTCGGGCCGTGACGCTTCCAACCTCCACGTGCCCGAAACCGAGTGCACCGAATCCGCTCACGGCGCGACCGTCACGATCAATGCCGGCCGCAAGGCCAATCGTATTGGGAAAGCGAATGCCCATAACGTTCACGGGATCTTCGTCAGGCGTGTGGACATAGCGCTTGTGCAAACCCATGGTGGTCATCCAGTCGAGATTCTCGACAACGAGTCGATGGGCAGTATCAAGCGGAAGAACGCGCAGCAGACGAAGAAGAAACGGTATCGGCATGAAGACGAGACAGTCAATACGGAAGAAAAGGCAGCCCCGGGCTGAAGAACAAACCAATATTTTAAGGTGCTCGGGAGTCGGTCTGAGAAAAAGAGAGACAAAAGTGCAACACAAAATTTGACATATGAGGAAAAGACAGGTATAGTTCCGTTTCTTCGCAAGGCATGATGCTTTGTGAAGCGAAAACATGGATCGCGGGGTGGAGCAGTCTGGTAGCTCGTCGGGCTCATAACCCGAAGGTCGGAGGTTCAAATCCTCCCTCCGCAACCAATAAAAACAGCTCGGAACTTTCCGAGCGTTTTTTATGAGTGGTTCGAAAAATGAAAAAAATAATTTTTCGATCGCACTTGCAAAAAGGATTTGAGTTCTGTATGATT
>CAMAHM010000009.1 GCA_945834535.1 uncultured Sutterella sp.
CCCGACCACGTGATCGCCAACCTCTCGGGCGGCAAGCTCGACATGCAGGTTCGCGTTCAGGCCGGCCGCGGTTACGAGCCGGGTGACGTGCGCGCCTTCCGCGACGACTACAGCAAGCAGACGATCGGCCGCATCATCATGGATGCCAGCTTCTCGCCCGTGCGTCGTGTCGCCTACCAGGTGTCGGCCGCCCGTGTGGCCCAGCGCACCGACCTCGACAAGCTGCAGATGACGATCGAAACCAACGGCGTCATCTCGCCCGAGGACGCTCTGAAGTCTGCCGTGCATATCCTGCAGGACCAGCTCTCGATCTTCGGTTCCATCAAGACCGAAGCCGAAGTGGCCGAACAGCCTGCCGAAGATGTGCCGCCGCCCCTCGATCCCATCCTCATGCGTCCGGTGGACGATCTCGAGCTTACGGTTCGCAGCGCCAACTGCCTCAAGGCCGAGAACATCTACTACATCGGCGATCTTATCCAGCGTACCGAAAACGAGCTGCTCAAGACCCCGAACCTGGGCCGCAAGTCCCTGAACGAAATCAAGGAAGTGCTCGCCGCCCACGGTCTGACGCTCGGTATGCGTCTGGAAAACTGGCCGCCCGCCAACCTCGACCGCGCCTAATGCGCTTTTAGCCGAGGAAAATGTCCCCGGAGTCTTCCTAAATCATTGAATTGGGTGTAGACTTCGGGGCTTTCTTAATCCCAAAACCCGCCCGCCGACAATGGTGTCGGATAGAAGAGTAGGGGGCACGGGCCGAATTTCGGATTCGTGCAAAGACTTTTTTATATAAGGACACAACAAAATGCGTCATCGTTCCGGTCTTCGTAAGCTCAACCGCACCAGCGCCCACCGCCTGGCCATGCTTCGCAACATGATGAATTCGCTGCTCGAGCACGAAGCCATCAAGACGACCCTGCCCAAGGCCAAGGAACTGCGCCGCGTGGTCGAGCCCATGATCACCCTGGCCAAGACCGACTCGGTTGCCAACCGTCGCCTCGCCTTCAAC
This sequence comes from uncultured Sutterella sp., assembly GCA_945834535.1. Taxonomy (GTDB): domain Bacteria; phylum Pseudomonadota; class Gammaproteobacteria; order Burkholderiales; family Burkholderiaceae_F; genus Duodenibacillus. The sequence continues at coordinate 1,007 of CAMAHM010000009.1, forward strand.
CGTCTTCGCAACCGCGAAATGGTCACGAAGCTCTTCGAAGTGCTCGGCCCCCGTTTTGCCAACCGCAACGGCGGCTACACCCGCATCCTGAAGATGGGCTTCCGCGTTGGTGACAACGCTCCCATGGCTTACATGGAGCTCACCGAAAAGGCTGCTCAGGTTGAAGAAGTTGCCGAAGAAAAGGCTGCTGCCTAATCGGTAGACGACTTTTCAAGTCCGTCGGGGATGCGGTGATCGCGCCCCGGCGGCAAAAAGGGCCGAAAGTACGATCGTGTGCTTTCGGCTTTTTTTCGTCTGTCAGTCGGGCACTCTTTCGCGTGCGCTTGGGTTCCTTTTTAAAAGGTGTAGGATGCTTGCATCGGGTCGAAAGTCCGTTTGATGGCAACACGGCCTTTTGATGTCCACTTCCTTAAAAATCTTCGGAGTCGACGTATGCGCCAATTGAAATTCCTTTCGTTGATCGTGGCAGGAGCCTTTGCCGTCAACTGTTGGGCCGGACAACCCAAACACGATGAGTTCTTCTGGCTCGGCGAAATGAATAAGGCGACGGCCGTCATCAACAGCGACGAGGGACTCCTGGATAAATCCGTTGTGAAGAAGGTTGCCCAAGGCATTCAGACCGTGATCGACAAGGGCAATGCGGGTGGCCCGCGTCCCACGGCCGTCATTAAGTTTGAGCCGCTGATGATCCAGGAAGTCGGCATGGACGTCACGATGCTCCATATCGGCCGCTCGAGCCAGGACATGCACGCCACCTACCGCTCGGCCATTTTGCGCGACAACACGCTGCTTTTGGCCGACAAGCTCACGTCCGTCATGAAGACCATGGAGGATCTTGCCGAGCGCCACCAGTCGACGATCGTTCCCAACTACACCAACGGCGTCGCAGCCCAGCCCAACAGTTATGCGCACTACCTCATGGGCTATTTGGCAAGTTTTGAGCGCGACCATCAGAAGATTCGTGAGTTTTATGAGCGCCTCAACTGGTGCGCTATGGGCACGACGGTTTTAAACGGGACGAGTTGGCCTCTTAACCGTGTTCGCATGGCCTCCTACCTGGGCTTTAACGGTCCCGTGCCGCATGCGTACGACGCTTCGCAGATGAAGTCCATGGACGAACCCGTGGAGCTGGCGGGCATCATCACCAGCCTGTCGCTGCGTGTCGCTTCGTTCGTCGAGGACGTGCTCGTGCAGTACGCCCAGCCCCGACCCTGGATACTGCTGCAGGAAGGAGGCGAAAATACTTATGTCTCGTCGGCTATGCCGCAAAAGCGCAATCCGGGGCTCTTGAACAACACGCGCTCGGCCGCCAGCCGCACGTTGGGCTCAGCGCAGACCGTGGTGCTTCTCGCGCACAACATCATTCCCGGCATGAGCGACCCCAAGAACGTCAAAACATCGACCGCGCAGGTGGACAACGCTATTGCCATGCTCACGAACCTTGAAAAGGTATTGAAGGCTCTGCGCATCAATCCCGAGCGCGCTCTTGAGGAACTTAACAGCGACTGGACGGCCAGTCAGGAGTTGGCTGACGTGCTGATGCGCGAATTTAAATTGCCATTCCGCGTGGGACACCACGTGGCAAGCAGCATCGTCTCCTACGCCAAGGCGCACAACATCAAGCCCACGGACTTTCCGTACGAGGAAGTCGTGCGCATCTACGGCGAGGTGGTTGCCAAAGAGTATCCGCAGGGCAACCCTACGTGCCCGATGAGCGAGGAGCTGTTCAGACGAACACTCGATCCCGTCGCCATCATCCAAAACCGCCGCACGAGCGGCGGGCCTCAGCCCAAGGAGATGCGCAAGGCTCTTGCCGGCATGCAAAAGACGCTTGCTGCGCAGAGCGCCTGGACGAAGGCCAAGCGCGAGCAGATCGACGCGGGCCTGGCGCGCCTTGATCGCGATTTCCAGAAGCTTCTCAAACGCTAGGCGCAAAACAAACGGGCGGTGCAGCTGCACCGCCCGACAATGATCGGCTGTTGCCTTAGGACGCCTCGGCGTCCTTGTGCAGGCATTCGTAGCGCCATGCGCTCGAGCACATCTCTTCGAGCGTCAGTTCGGCCTTCCAACCGAGAAATTCCAGGGCCTTCTTGGGATCGGCCCAACAGGCTGCCACGTCTCCCGGACGACGGTCGACGATCTTGTAGGCGAGCGTGTGGCCGCAGGCCTTTTCAAAGGCGTGGATGATTTCCAGCACGCTCGAGCCGCGGCCGGTGCCGAGATTGACGGCGTGCCAGCCCGAGACTACCGTCGACTTTTCAAGCGCTGCGGTGTGACCGCGTGCGAGGTCCACGACGTGGATGTAGTCGCGTACGCCCGTGCCGTCGACGGTGTCGTAGTCGTTGCCGAACACCTGAATGCAGGCAAGTTTGCCGCTCGCAACACGCGCCACATAGGGTAGGAGGTTATTGGGAATACCGTTGGGATTTTCGCCGATCAGGCCCGAAGCGTGCGCGCCGATCGGATTGAAGTACCGCAGGCAGATGGCCGTCAGTTTGTCGTCGGCGCGGCAGCAGTCGGCCAGAATTTCTTCGATCATGCCTTTGGTGCGCCCGTACGGATTGGTGATGCCCGTGCCGACGGGGTGATCCTCCGTAAGGGGGAGCTTTTGGGGTGTGCCGTAGACTGTGGCCGAGGACGAAAAGATGATGCGCTTGACGCCCGTCTCACGCATCGCGTCGAGCACAATGAGTGTGCCGTTGACGTTGTTGTCGTAGTACTCAAGCGGTTTGGCGCAGGATTCTCCCACGGCCTTAAGGCCCGCAAAGTGCACGACGGCTTCAATACCGTAGCGGCGCATGGTGTCGGCCAAAAGAGCCTTGTCGCGGATGTCGCCGCGCACGAACGCCGGGCGCCGCCCCGTGATCTTTTCGATGGCCTCGACAACGTCTTCGGAGCTGTTGCACAGATTGTCGTACAGCACGACCTCATGGCCGTGTTCCATCAGATCGACCGCCGTATGCGATCCGATAAAGCCGGTGCCGCCGGTCAGAAGAATATGCATGGTGTGGGCTCCAAAAAATCAGAAAGAGGGTTGACGGCCTTCAAGGAAGGCAGCGACGGCCTGACGCGAGTGTTCGGTCGTTGAGACTTCGGCAAAAGCGGCCGTTTCACTGGCGCGCAGATCCGCAAGGCGTCGGCTCCAGGCCTCGCGCAGCAGACGCTTGGCGGACTGCACGGCTTCAGGCGACATTTTGGCAAGCCGTTCGACGCGGGCGCGGCACTGGGCGCGCACGATGTCGTCTTCAAAAACGCCCGAAACGATGCGCATGTCAAGCGCTTCAATCGCGCTGATGGGCTCGGATAAAAGAATCTTTTCGGCCGCCTTGTGGTAGCCGCCGTTCAAAAGCGCCAGGATCGAGACGCCGTAGCGGGGCGTGAGTCCCAGCGCAGTAAAGGGCAGAGAAAACAGAGCGCGCTTACCCGCGTAGACGAGATCGCAGTAGTAGAGCATGGTCACTGCGAGACCGACGGCAGGGCCTTCGACGCAGGCCACTACCGGCTTGGTGCAGGCCGAGAGGGCGTCGATCATGCGGCCCGTGGGCGTGTCGGGATCAGCCGACGGGTTGGCAAGCTGTTCGGTCAGATCGCCCCCGGCGCAGAAAATGCCGGGCTGCGCGTGCAGGAAGACAACGCGCACTTGCTCGTCTTCGCGGGCGCGCACGAAAGCTTCGCGCAGCGCTTCGAGCATGGGCGCGTCGAGCGTGTTGCGCCGTTCGGGGCGATCGATTTCGAGCGTAAGAACGTGATTTTCAAGAGTGATGGTAACAGGCATGACAAATCCGATGGAATAAAAAAGTTAGTGTTCTGGGCGGCTTTCAACGAGGGGCAGGCTGTAGATCAGCATGTTGGCGTCCTGCGGGCAGTCCGAGGCGCGATAGCCGCGTTTGCTCATCAGGGCTGCCATGGCATCGTTGCCTTTGAGGACATAGCCTTCGATGCGTGCGGCGCCCCGACGACGGGATTCGTCTTCAAGGCGCTGCATGAGAACGGACCCGAGCCCGGCGTGCTGGAAGCTGTCTTCGACGAGAATGCCGAATTCGGCCACAAGACACCCGTCGGGTGCGTGATGCAAAAAGATGCGGCCGACGGCATGCATTTCAGGCGCTTCGCGACTTGTGTCCGTAACGACGCGCGCGGCTTCCCGATCGTGGTTGATGTGCGTGAAGTCGATGAGTTCAGTGTGTGTGACTTCGTCGGCCTTTTTGTGCAGGCGCATGTAGGCCGTGCGCTGCGACAGGCGCGACAGAAGGCGCTTTAAGGGCGCTACGTCGTCGGCACGAATGCTGCGGATGCGCATCGCGCCTGACCGGGTTTCGATTTCTTCATCGCAGGCGGCCGGAGACGGACAGATGAGCATGTGCGGATAGTCCGGCTCGGGGACGCTTGAGCGTGCGCACAGCGCCACGCTCGCGTCAAGGGCAATGACGCCCTTGTCGTCGGCAATAAGGGGATTGATGGTGACCTCGGAAACGGCGGGCACCTCGCACATCATGCGTGAGACGCGCATCAGTGTTTCGACAATGTCGCCGTGCTTGACCGCAGGCAGCCCGCGGAACACCTCCAGGCTTACGCGGGCGCGGTGGCGCTCGATAAGGTCGTGCGCAATGGGCTCGGTAAGGGGCGCCAGGGCAATCGTCTCTTCGCCGAAAATATCGCCCGTGCGGCCGCCCGCGCCGAAGTAGACGGCAGGCCCCAGTATCGGGTCCGTGGCCGCGCGGATCATGAGTTCGCGCGCATTCTGGCGATCGGCCATCTTCTGCACGAAGACGCCCTTAAATAGTGCCATGGGAGCGTGCTTTTTGAGCCGGTCGGCTACAAGATGAAAGGCCGCCGTCACCTGCGACTCGCCGGCAACGTTCAGCACCACGCCGCCCACATCCGTTTTGTGGGCGATGCCGTCGGCGGCCACCTTGACGGCCACGGGGAAACCGATGCGCCGGGCGCAGTCCACGGCGTCCTGCGCTGTTTCGGCAAAAGTGGCGCTCAGCGTGCGGATGCCGAAGGCGGCAAGCAGTTTGGCCGTCTCGCTTTCGGAGAGATGAAACTGCTGCGCCTTTTTGGCCTGCTCAACGAGCACGGCGGCGGCATTTCGATCCCAACTGAAGTCTTCGCTCCCTTCTAAAGGTGCGCGCTCGCGTTCGCGTTTGAGAGCTTCGTAGCGAGCCAGATGAGCGAAGGCACGAGCCGTGAGTTCGGGCGTGCTGATGACGGGCAGGCGGCAGCGTTTGAAGGCCCGCAGCATGGTGTCATTGGCAATGTCCGAAAGCCAGTTGACGATCACCGGCTTAAACGTGTTGTCGGCGATGCGGGCAATGAGTTCGACCGTGTGTTCGGATTCGGTAAGGGGGCTCGGTGCCAGAGCGATGACGGCGCCGTCGACCTGATCGTCGGCAACGACCTGTTCGAGCACGGCCGAAAAAGCTTCGGGCGTGGCGTCCGAGCCGAGTGCGACGGGATTCATGAGCGCCGAGCTGCTGCGCAGGATGGGCCTGAGGGCGCGCTCGGTCTGTGCCGAAAGGTCGGCAAGCCGTACGTTGCACGCGTCGCAGGCGTCGGCCGCGAGCGCCGCAAACCCCAGACCGTTGGCGATGACGGCAAGGCGCCCCTCACGGGGATTTTTACCGGCTGCAAACACTTCGAGCGTGGAGCAGAATTCTTCGATTCGATCGCACCGAATGGCGCCGGCACGCTCGAGCATGGCGTCAAAAGCCGCTTCGCTGCCGACGGCCGCCGACAGGCGCCCGGCAATGAGGCGAGCAGAGCTCGGGCAGCGCCCGGCCTTCAGAACGATCACCGGCTTGCGGCGGCTTGCCATACGCACGGCCGAATAAAAGGCCCTCGGGTGACGCAGAGTTTCAATATGGAGCGCAATGATGCCCGTCTTGGGATCGTCGGCCAGAAAGTCGACGATTTCAGCAAGTTTGACGTCGCTCTCGAGCCCCGAGGAAATGACGCTCGAAAAACCCATGGACGAGTGTGCGGCATAGGTAAGAATGGTGGCCATGACGGCCCCGGACTGCGACAAAAGACCGATGCTGCCGCAGTCGGCAAGCTGCGGCCAGTAGCTGACGTTCAGGCCGATCGAGGGCCGCATGATGCCCATGGAGTCGGGGCCGATGAGGCGGATCTTGGAGCGGCGGGCAAATTCGGTCACTTCGGCCCGCCAATGGCGATCGCCCGTGAGTGCTTCGTCTCCGGGCGTGAGCAGAACGTTGGGAATGCCGAGCTTGGCGCATTCCTTCAAAAGCCCCATAACGGTCTTGGCGGGGGTGGCGATCACCGCCAGATCAATCTGCGTGGGCAACTCCGAGAGGCTTGCCCAACAGGGCGTGACGCCGATGTACTTGTACTTGGGGTTGACCGGATAGGCCTCAAGGGCGCGGCGGCCGTTCATGACGCCGTTCCAGACATAGGTGCCGCGGCTGCCGACACGGTCGCTGGCACCCACTACGGCGACAGCTTTGGGAATAAAGGCCGATTGGAGGCGGTTGAAAAGCTGCATTGACAAAAAGCAAAGACAGACGCCGCGGATCGGCCGCACTCGGGGGAAACAAATTGCAAGTTGCGAACACCCCCCGATCCCGTGCCGACGCGGGACGATTAAGATTAACGAATCACGATGATTGGGATTGTACCGCGCAGCACCTGCGCACTCGCGATGGAACAAAGCATATGGAACGAGATTTGGCTCCGCCCAAAGTGTGGCACTACCCGGACGGAAGTCGCGTGGCGTGTACCGAAAAAGTGAAGGTGCTCGAAGAAAACTGGAGCGAGGCAAGGGCCATGCTGCAGGACATTCTGGACGACGCCGTTCTCATGGGTTGCACCGTGAGCGAAGTCAAGCGCGAATACATGCGCCTTGTGGCCAATCTCGAGTGCGCCTACAAGGAGCACACGCCGGTAAAAACGGAGGAAGAACAAAAAGCACTGGCGCGGGAAGAGTATGCGCGACAGGCATAAGAAATGAATAAATAAGTATTCGACAGGCAGTGGATCGGCCGCCTAAGATGCCCTGCGTGCATGAGAAAAGAGCGTGAGCGCACGCCGAAAACGGGAGAAGACATGCATCGACGAACTCTGATTGCATCGCTGGCTACCACTGCAGCAGGCATTTACTCATTGCCGATTTCGGCCAAGGACAATACGATGACGCAGAACGTGACATCTTTTCAGCAGGCGCCCGTTGTCGGGTGCCGTCGTGTGGACGCTTCGACTGCAGGGCCTCGGGCCAAGGTCTATTTTTCGCGCGATCTGAGCGCCGAAAGTCTTGTGAAACTCTACCGGCTGGTCAATTCCGAAATCCGCGGGAAAGTGGCCGTCAAGCTGCACACGGGCGAGCGGCACGGACCCAACATCCTGCCGCGCGAATGGGTCAAGGAGCTGCAGTCGCAGATTCCCGAGAGCGCGATTGTCGAAACCAACACGCTTTACAAAGGCGACCGCTACACCACGGAAGACCACCTTGAGACGCTCAAAATCAACGGCTGGACTTTTTGCCCGGTGGACATTCTCGACGCCGAAGGAACGGTGGATTTGCCCGTGAAGGGCGGCCGACATTTTTCGACCGTGTCCATGGGCGGGCACCTCGTCAACTACGACTCTATGGTGGTGCTCACGCACTTTAAGGGACACGCCATGGGAGGCTTTGGCGGCTCCATGAAGAATATCGCCATCGGCTGCGCGGACGGGCGCATCGGCAAGGCACAGGTGCACGGCACCAGTGATACGTCGCTGCCTTGGAACGAGTGGCCGGCCAAGGAATTTCTGATGGAAACGATGAGCGAGTCGGCCAAGGCGACGTGCGACTTTTTCGGGCCGCGGATGTGCTTTATCAACGTGCTGCGGCGCATGTCGGTTGACTGCGACTGCGCCGGATGCCGTGCGGCCGAGCCCACGATCGGCGACATCGGCATTCTGGCTTCGACCGACATTCTGGCCGTTGATCAGGCCAGCTGCGACCTTGTCTGGCAGCGCGCGGACAATGCCGATCTTGTGGAGCGCATCCTTTCGCGCCGCGGCCTGCATCAGCTCATCGCCATGCGGCAGCTCGGACTCGGTGCCGGGCAGTACGAGTTGATTGAAATTTAGGATCGGCGGATAGAAAAAAGGCGTTTCGGCAGACAGGTGCCGAAACGCCTTTGGAGCGTCATGCCGAGAGTCTATTTACTCGGCAGTCTTCTTGGCGGTGCTCTTCTTGGCGGCGGTTTTGGTCGTCTTCTTTGCGGGCTTTTCGGCCTCGGTTTCGGCCTTGGCCTTGACGGTCTTTTTGGCCGCAGTCTTCGCGGTCTTTTCACCGTCGGCCTTGATCGATTTCTTGGCGGCGGTCTTCACGCTTTTTTCGGCCGCGGTTTCGGTCTTGGCCTTGACGGCCTTCTTGGCCGCAGTCTTCACGGTCTTTTCGGCGTCGGTTTGGTCCTCAGCCTTGGCCGACTTCTTGGCGGCGGTCTTCACGCTCTTTTCGGCCGCGGCTTCGGTCTTGGCCTTGACGGTCTTTTTGGCCGCAGTCTTTACGGTCTTTTCGGCGTCGGCCTTTTCCTCAACCTTGACCGTCTTTTTGGCTGCGGGCTTGGCGGCAGCCTTGACGGGCTTGTCGGCTTCGCTCTTGACCTCGGCCTTGGGGCTCGACTTGACGGTGCTCTTGGCTTCGGCCTTGGTGGCCGCGGCGGCGGCCTGACGCTTTTGCACCAGACTCTTTTCGGGCTTGGTCGGACGAAGAATCTTCTTGCTTTCGGCTGCGAGTCGATCGGCTTCGGCCTTGGCGGCCGCTTCGGCCGCTTCGTCTTCGGCCGTACGCATGGAGATGCGCACAACGGGCGGCGCGACGGCAGCTTCTTCTTCCTTGACGCCCCACATCGAGAGAATGTCGGACTGCGCGGGAGCGGTGCCGCGTTCACGGCGCGCGAGCACGCTGGCGCGCACGATCTTTTCGATGTTGGGCAGCGGCAGACGGTTCAGATCGGTAAACTCCACAAGGCAGCGGTCGGCGTCAAAGCCCTTGACGGAAGCCAAAAGCGGCGTCACGACGTCCTTTTCGGCCATGTACAACGTCAGAGACTTTTCACGGGACTCAAGGGCAAACAGCGGGCCGCCGTTGAGTTCGTAGAAAACCAGACCGAACCGCTTGCTTTCACGCACGCCGCGGGCGGCGCGACGAATCAAGCTGGCGACTCGAGCCATTGCAACGCGACGATCCGGCGGCAACCCCTGCAGGAATACGCCCAAAACCGTAGCTCCAACCATACTGTCCTCCAAACCTACTCTTGCACATTGTCGGGGGCAGAGAAAGCCCGACACAAACACTCAATTTTAACGCAAATCGAGTTTCGATGCTATCTTTACATTCAGACGGGCTGAGCGCAGATTCCTGATTTTGGAACGAAATATTCCATCGGGCGGGCGGCGCGACCCCGAAGGCGGGACGAAGGTTATCGAAAGGACTGCGGCATTGCGCCGTGGTTGGGGCGCGAGAAGCCTCTTCCTTTTAGGGAGAGGAGGCGTCACTTGAAAAAAACGTAGCGGGCGGAGAAGGGCACCGAGAGCGAGCTGCCGAGCTGCGAGGGCGAACAGCGCGTAAGCGGCATCCCGCCCTTGCCGTCCAGTCTCTGCACGAAACGCACGCCCGTCAGCGTGCCTTTTTTGCCGCGGCTTTGCGTGGTAAAGAGCACGTCGCGCAGATTGTTTCGGTCGTTTGATTCGTCCCAACGGGTGATTTTGGCGGCCAGCATGGAGCCGTCCTTGGCAAAGAAGCTGAAGTCCGCGCCCTGGCGCACAATGAGAACGCCGTTCGTATTGACGAGCTCGGCCTGCGGCGAGACGAATTTCCAGTAAAGCCCCTTGGCGTCGCGCACGCACTGAAAAAGCTGCGTGCCTTTACCCTGCAGTTCCATCGTCTTTTGCGCTTTTTCCTGCGGCGCCACAGGGTCGGAGATGAGCTTATCCATGACCGAGCACCCCGTTGCAGCAAGAACGGACATCAGACAGAGCGTGGTTTTAAGAGAAAGGCGGACGGTCATGGTGTCTCGACAGTGGTTCAGCGGGGATTGATCCGACAAGGGAAAAAGAGCAAAGGAAGGGTTATTACGAAGACTAAAAACCCTTAAAACTTTGCGTTTGCGCAGTCTACTCCAGCGATGCGGCCTCCTGTCGCGTGAAATGTTTGGTATTGTGGCAGTCAACGAAAATCCCCGTGTTTGCCCGACCTTTTTGCTGAATTTTTCATAATTTTGAAAATTTCGTGTTTTTCCCTAGGGTTGCAAATTCAGCAACCGGGAAGATCGGAAAGGACCGGCAAAGTGCAACCCCAAGGAGAAACACTGTGTATCAGATCCGTATTCACGGCCGAGGCGGTCAGGGTGTGGTGACGGCGGCAGAAATGCTGAGCGTCGCAGCCTTTACCGAAGGTCACTGGGCGCAGGCGTTTCCGAGCTTCGGTTCGGAACGTACGGGCGCTCCGGTGGTGGCTTTTGCACGCATCGATGAAAAGGAAATTCGCCTGCGTGAACCGATTCAGGAACCCGACGTGGTCCTGATTCAGGACAAGACGCTGCTCGATTGCGTGGACGTGTTCGCCGGCATTCGTCCCGACGGGTACGTGTTGATCAACAGCTCCGCAACGCCCGAAGAAATGGGACTCGCCAGTCTTGTGGAGAAGCTCCCTGCTGGGCACGTGATGACGGTTCCCGCCACGCGCATGGCCCTTGAAAAAATCGGTCGTCCTTTGCCCGGCGCCGCCATGCTTGCCGGCTTTGCCGCCATGACGGGCGGGCTGAAGCTCGAGAGCGTGCAGCAGGCCTACAACGACCGTTTCGGCGGCAAGATTGCCGAAGCCAATGCCGCAGTGGCCCAGCTCGCCTACGAGCACATTAAGGCCGCCATGGCCCGATGACAGGAGATTCGACCTATGCTCAAGCAAATTGAAGGCAGTCAGGGTGTTGCCGAGGCCGTGGCACTGTGCCGTCCGGAAGTGATCTGCGCCTACCCGATTTCCCCGCAGACCCATATTGTGGAAAAGCTGGGCGCCATGTGCCGCGCCAACAAACTCCAGAACTGTGAATACATCAACGTCGAAAGCGAATTTGCCGCCATGAGCGTGGCGATCGGCGCTTCCGTGGGCGGCGCGCGAGCCTACACGGCCACCGCCAGTCAGGGTCTTTTGTACATGGTCGAAGCCGTGTACAACGCCTCGGGCCTCGGTCTGCCCATCGTCATGACCGTCGCTAACCGCGCCATCGGTGCTCCGATCAACATCTGGAACGACCACTCCGACTCCATGAGTCAGCGCGACAGCGGCTGGATCCAGATCTTTGCCGAAACCAATCAGGAAGCGGCCGACATGCACATTCAGGCCTACCGCATTGCCGAAGAGCTTTCGCTGCCGGTGATGGTGTGTATGGACGGTTTCGTGCTCACGCACGCCTTTGAACGCATCGACGTGCCCGATCAGGAACAGGTCGACAAGTTCCTGCCGCCCTTTGCGCCGCGTCAGGAGTTGGATCCTGCCAACCCGGTGTCGATCGGCGCCATGGTCGGTCCCGAAGCCTTTACCGAAGTGCGTTATCTGTCGCACGTCAAGACCCTGCAGGCTCTTGATCTGATTCCGCAGGTGCAAGAGCAATTTAAGGACATCTTCGGTCGCGCGTCGGGCGGTCTTGTGACCACCTACCGCTGCGAAGACGCCGACATCCGCGTGATTGCCATGGGTGCCATGCTCGGCACGATCAAGGACACGGTGGACGAGCTGCGCGAAAAGGGCATGAAGATCGGCGTGATCGGTCTGAAGTGCTACCGCCCGTTCCCGGTCGAGGCCATGCGCGAAGCCATGAAGGGCGCCAAGACCGTGCTCGTGCTCGAACGCACGCTCGCATTGGGCTGCACCACGGGCGTCCTCACTCAGGACGTGATGGTGGCGCAGAACGATCCGGCCGTGACCGTGCGCACCGTGATCGCCGGCCTCGGCGGCCGTGCGGTGACCCGCGCCTCGCTCACCAAGATTTTTGAAGCGGCGCAGGCCGGCAGTCTTGAGCAGCTCACCTTCATGGATCTTGACCACGATCTCGTCGAGCGTCAGCTCGCTCGTGAACGCTCCACCCACAAGCACGGCCCGGTGCCCGAGGCCGTCATGCGCGACGCCGCGTCCCGTCAGTAAGGGAGACAGACACCATGCAGGAAACCAAAGTTCGTTTCTATCAGACCGGTACCTTTACGGTCGGCAACCGTCTGCTCGATGCCGCGCAGCGCACCGTGCAGTCGTCCATGGAGCGCTTTAATGCGCTCAATTCCGGCCACCGCGCCTGTCAGGGGTGCGGTGAAGCGCTCGGCGCCCGTTACGCGGTCGACGCGGCCGTCGACGCTACGGGCGGCAGGCTTATTGCCACCAACGCCACGGGCTGCCTTGAAGTGTTCTCTACGCCCTATCCCGAATCGGCCTGGCAGCTGCCCTGGTTCCATTCGCTTTTCGGCAACACCGCTGCCGTGGCGACGGGGCTGGCCGCAGCAGCCCGCGCCAAGGCGCGCCGCGAGGGGCGTGAGCCCGATCGCGTTCTTGCCATGGGCGGCGACGGCGGTACGACCGACATCGGCTTCGGGTGCCTGTCGGGCATGTTTGAGCGCAACGACGACGTGCTCTACATCTGCTTTGACAACGAGGCCTACATGAATACGGGCGTGCAGCGCTCTTCGGCGACGCCCCCTGCGGCCCGCACGGCGACCACGATGCCGACGGCCGGCTACCCGGGTAACACGTTCGGTCAGGGTAAGAACGTGCCCGCCATCGCCATGGCGCACGGCATTCCCTATGTGGCGACGGCCACCGTTGCGGATCTGCACGATTTGGAACGCAAGGTCCATCACGCCATGAGCATGCATGGCGCCCGCTATCTGCACATTCTCGTGCCGTGCCCGCTCGGCTGGGGCGTTGCCTCCAATCGGACGATCGAAATGGCGCGTCTGGCACGTGAAACGGGCATCTTCCCGGTCTTTGAGGCCGAGTACGGCGAAGTGATCAATGTGAGCAAGATCCGCCGCAAGGTGCCCGTCGAGCAGTACCTCAAGCCTCAGAAGCGCTTTGCGCATCTGTTCGGCAAGAAGGGCAGCCCCGAGATCATCGCGCGTCTGCAGACGCTTGCGGACCGCAACATTGAAAAATACGGCCTTATCGGCGACGCCGAAGGGCAGGACGTTCCGGTGCCCGAACAGGGCGAAGAACGCCATAACGTCATCTAACGAAGAGGGGCATTGGTAAAAATGACTGAAAAGAACAATCTTCCCTTTGCCATCACGCTTGACGTGGGCTCGTCGCTCGCCAATCACACGGGCTCGTGGCGCACCAGCAAACCCGTGTACGTCAACCGTCTGCCGCCCTGCAACGCCAAGTGCCCGGCCGGTGAAAAGTGCCAGGCCTGGCTCTTTAAGGCCGAGTCGGGTGACTACGAAGGGGCGTTCAGGCGCATCGTCGAAGACAATCCCTTCCCGGCCTGCATGGGGCGCGTGTGCTACCACACGTGCGAGACGGCCTGCAACCGCGGCCAGCTCGATCAAAGCGTCGGCATCAACTCCGTGGAACGATTCCTCGGGGACAACGCTCTTGAAAACGGCTGGAAGTTTGAAGCGCCCGCCAAGGAAAGCGGCAAGCGCGTGCTCGTCGTCGGCGCCGGTCCCGCCGGGCTCTCGGCAGCCTATCACCTGCGCCGCATGGGGCACACCGTGCACGTTGTCGAGGGTTCCGACGCTGCCGGCGGCATGATGCGTTACGGCATCCCGAAGTACCGTCTGCCGCGCGAAGTGCTCGACGCTGAAATCGCCCGCATTGCGGACATGGGTGTCAAAATCGAATGCGGCCGCGAGGTGAAGAATCTCGCCGAAGAAATGCAGAGCGGAAAATACGACGCTGTGTTTCTTGCCGTGGGCGCGCATGAAGCCCGCCGCACCTACATCCCTGCCGGTGACGCGAGCCGCGTGATGGACGCCGTGAGCGTTTTAAAGGGCATGGAATCCGAGGATAAGCCCATGCTCGGTCGCCGTGTGGTCGTGTACGGCGGCGGCAATACCGCCATGGACGTGGCCCGTACGGTGCGCCGCATGGGCGCTGAGCCCCTCGTTGTGTATCGTCGTACCCGTGAAGTGGCTCCCGCGCATGACTCGGAAATCACCGAGGCCATCGAGGAAGGCGTCACGATGAAGTGGCTCTCGACCGTCAAGGAAGCCGGCGAAGGCGAAATCAAGATCGAAAAGATGGTGCTCGATGAAAACGGCAAGCCGCAGAGCACCGGAGAATTCGAGACGATTGCCGCCGACAGTCTGGTGCTCGCGCTCGGTCAGCAGACGGACCTGTCGCTGCTCGAGCACGTCGAAGGACTCAGGATTGAAAAGGACGAAGTGGTGGTCGACCCCGTGACGATGGCCACGGGAGTGGACGGCGTCTTTGCGGGCGGCGACATGGTTCCGGGCGACAAGAACGTCACTGTGGCCATCGGTCACGGCAAGCGCGCCGCGTTTGCAATCAACGCCTACCTCAAGGGCGAGGTGTATCAGGAACCGGCCCGTGCGCCTTTGGCGACGTTCGACCGTTTGCACACCTGGTACTACGCCGATGCGCCCAAGACGATGCGTCCGATGCTTGACCTCGTGCGCCGTCAGACGACCTTTGACGAAGTCCAGCACGGTTTGACGAGCGAAAACGCTCTCTTTGAAGCGCGTCGCTGCATGAGCTGCGGCAACTGCTTTGAGTGCGACAACTGCTACGGCGTGTGTCCCGACAATGCCGTCGTCAAGCTCGGCGCGGGGATGAAGTTCAAGTTCAACTACGACTACTGCAAGGGCTGCGGCATCTGCGCCAATGAATGCCCGTGCGGTGCCATCGATATGGTGAGCGAAGACATCTAACCGGCCGAAAGTCTCGACCAGAAAGAAGCGCCTTTTGTCTTTTGCGGCAGATTTGCCGCGAAGGGCGAAGGCGCTTTTTCTTTGTCCGTGTGCGACAACGGGATTGCGGACTAGAGACCGTCAAGTTCGTCGAGAAACGCCTTAACGTGTTTCGGTGCGTCGCCGTGTTTGGCGATAAGGTAGACCGAAGCCGTCAGGGGCGGGTTGAACGGCAGGAACTTCAGGTGTGGCACGTAGGTGCTCAAGCCCTCAAACCCGATGAGCGCTCCAATGCCCTGGGAGGCCATCTGCAGGGCGGTGCCGATGAGGTTGTAGGTGCACGCCATCTGCAGCGAGAGCGGGTCGCAGCCGAGCCAGGCGGTGAAGGCGTTTTTCTCGAGCATCTGGGCGCTCACAATAATGGGCACGCGCCGTAAGTCTTGAGCGTTCACGGCGCATTGCGACGCAAACGGGTGATTTTGCGGCACGATGACGCCCCAGTTTTCGGTCCAGGGCAGCGTGCGGTGCGCGTAGGGCGTGAGGTTAAAGGGCTCGAACACGGACACGCCATGCTTGCCAACTTCCTGAAAATGCACGTCTAAAAAGACACACTGACCGAAGGCCGGCGGAGTGAAAAAACGCTTCGTCGGTTTTTTGTTGCTATGATTTAAAACAAAAATTTAAATTTCTGTCGGTTCCGAGGTTTTTATGCAGCCCAAGTTTGTCGCCGCCGCAGCCGTTGCTGTCTTTGCAGCGGCTGCCGTCGGTTGTTTTGTCTTTGACAGTTTCTCCACAGACGGTGCCGCGCTCAAACTCTACGGCAGCGTCGACATGCGCACCGTGAGGACCGCGTTTGAAGAGTCGGGCCGCATCCTGCGTCTTTCGGTCGAAGAGGGCGCAAGCGTGCGTGCCGGGGACGAACTCGGACGGCTTGATGATGAGCGGCACCGCATCGTCCGCGATGAGGCGCAGGCCGCTGTGAAAGTTGCGCAAAAGCAGCTCGATCTTCTGCTTGCAGGCTCCCGCAGGGAAGACATCGAGGCGGCGCGCGCACGCGTAGAGTCCCAAAAGGCCGCTTTTGAACTCGATGAGAGAACCTGTGCGCGCGAAAAGGGCCTTGGTATGGCAACGACGAAACTGCGCCTTGATCAGGCCTGCTCGCAGTCTGCTGTTTCCCGCGCGCTTCTTGCGGCCGCCCGCAAGGAACTTGCCCGTCTTGAGGCAGGGGCCCGGCCCGAAGAAATTGAAATTGCCCGTGCGCAGCTTGCGCAATTAAAACAGGCGTTGGTGCACAGCAACTATGCGCTCCAAAAGTGCCGCCTCACGGCTCCTGCGGACGGCGTTGTTCGAGCACGCCTCAAAGAGCCCGGCGATATGGCGGGGCCTTCGGTTCCCGTGTTGGAGCTCGCGCTCATGCGCCCCCTTTGGGTGCGGGCCTGGGTGGACGAGAAAAACCTCGGCCGCATCGCTATGGGGCAGAAAGTGGAAGTGACGAACGACACCTTCCCCGAAGTGAAGACTACGGGCGTTGTGGGTTTTGTTTCGACCGTGGCCGAATTTACGCCCAAGACCGTGCAGACCGAAGACATCCGCACGTCGCTTGTCTATGAGGTGCGTATCACTGTGGACGACCCCAAGGGCGTGCTGCGTCTTGGCATGCCCGTGACGGTGACGGTTGAGAGCGCTCGCCCCTAACCAAGGAGCCGGCAAGCCGATGTCTGAAACCGTGCCCTGTGCCGTTCATCTCAAAGACGTCTTTCGTCGTGAAAAAGGCGTCGATGATCCCATCCTTGCGGGGGTGGGCATGCGCGTGCGCGCAGGCACCCTTGTGGCGGTCGTGGGGGCCGACGGGGCGGGCAAGACAACGCTGATGCGCATCATGGCGGGCATCCTGCAGCCCACCCAAGGCTCGGTGCGCGTGTTTGGAAGGCCTCTAGACGCTGAGGCGCAGACGAATTTGGGTTACATGCCGCAGAAGTTCGGACTTTATGAAGACCTTTCGGTGGCCGAAAACCTCGCGCTTTACGCCGATTTGTTCGGGTTGACCGAGATTGAAAGGAAGGAGAGGGGAAAGGCGCTCTTGCGGATGACGGGGCTTGCGCCTTTTACGGAGCGCATCGCAGGGCGCCTGTCGGGCGGCATGAAGCAAAAGCTGGGTTTGGCGTGTGCGCTTTTAAACCATCCGAAAATACTGCTTTTGGACGAACCGAGCGTGGGCGTCGATCCCCTGTCGCGGCGTGATCTGTGGCGTATGCTGCGCGCGCAGGTTGAAGCCGGTATGACGGTGGTGGCCGCCACCACGTCCATGGATGAGGCGGCGCTGTGCGACGAAGTCGTGATTCTTGAAGAGGGTCGCATCCGTACGGCGGGCACGCCTGACGCGATTGCCGAGCAAGCTGCGGGACGCACGTTTTTGGCGGTGGATTCCAATTCTGAAACGCCCCTTCGCTCGCTGCAGGCAGTGCTTTGGGACAGGGCCGACCTTGTGAGCGACGCTGTCCCCGCCGCGGGGGGCGTGGCGCTGGTGCTGAGGGATGGCGTTGGGGCGAAGGAGCTCTCCCGTGCGTTCCCGTCTGTGGAAATGCGACCCCGCACGCCCACGCTTGAAGACGGGTACCTCTGTGGGCGCGAGCGCCTTCTGGGTGCCGTGCCTCGGGCGCAGGTCTGGCCGTGGCTGCTTGAAAAACGGGGCGGGAAAAAGGAGCGCAGCGCTATTTGCGCGAACAATCTGGTGCGGCGGTTCGGTGCCTTTACCGCAGTGGATCGCACGAGTTTTGAAGTTCGCCCGGGAGAAGTCTTTGGGCTTTTGGGGCCCAACGGTGCGGGCAAAACCACGACCTTCAAGATGCTCTGCGGCCTGCTGCAGGTGACGGAAGGGGAATTGTCGGTCGCAGGGTGCGACGTACGACGCACGGCTCCCGAAGCGCGCGAGAGGATCGGCTACATGGCGCAGAAGTTTTCTCTCTACCCCAACCTTTCCGTGCGGCAGAATCTGTCGTTTTTTGCGGGGGCCTACGGTCTTGCGGGCCGCACGGCGTGCGAGCGGATCGAGCAGATGCTGCAGGCCTTCGGTTTAAAAGAGAGGGCCGAAGACGATGCAGCTTCTCTCACAGGGGGCTACAAGCAGCGCCTTGCCATGGCCGCCGCCCTGATGCACCGCCCCGAAATTCTGTTTCTCGACGAACCCACGAGCGGCGCCGACACTGCGGCGCGGCGCCAGTTCTGGCGCTGGATGACGGCTCTCTCAGAGGCCGGCACCACCGTTGTCGTGACGACGCACTTCATGGAAGAGGCGCTTTACTGCGATCGCATCCTCATTCAGGACGCGGGCAAAACGCTGGTGCTCGGTACGCCCGAAGCGGTGAGGGCGGGGGCTTCGACCATCGAGCAGGCCTTTATCGACATTGTTGAGCGCTCTCGCCTTGCGATCGGAAAGGAGGCGGCATGAGCACTGGACGATTTTCCGTCTTTGCCCGCCATGTCTGGGCGCTGACGCTCAAGGAAAGCCGCCAGATCGTGCGCGACAAAAGCGCCGTGCTGATCGGTGTCGTGATGCCCATCGTTCTCATCGTGCTTTTCGGATACGGCATGAGTTTTGACATCCGCAATGTGCGCCTGGGTGTCTTTGACGCGGTGCAGTTTGCTCAGACGCGGGAATGCGTCTCGGCTCTTGCCGCCAACCCCAATTTTGACGTCGAGCGCTTTGCCGACCGCACAACGCTTGATAAAGCCCTCGCATCCTTTGAAGTGGAGGCGGCCCTCGTGTTTGAGAAGGACGGCGCAAATGTGAGCGGCGTGCGCGCACAGCTGCGCGTCAACGGCATCGATGCGCCGCGCGCCACACAGATTGCGCAGGCCGTGACTGGGGCGGTGGCCACCACACGTGCTGTACACGGTGCTGCGGCCGCAGGCGTCGTTGTGACGCCCCGCATCTGGTTCAATGAATCGGCCAACAGCCGCTGGTATCTCGTTCCCGGACTCTTTGTCGTCGTCATGACGATCATCGGCTGCATGCTCACGGCGCTTGTGATTGCCCGCGAGTGGGAGCGGGGGACGATGGAAGCGATGATTGCAACGCCCCTCTCGCCCTGGGCGCTGCTCCTATCCAAGTGCTTGCCGTATTTTGCGCTGGGGATGCTCGGCTGGGCCCTGTGCACGTCGGCCGCCGTGTGGCTGTACGGGGTGCCCGTGCGCGGGAGCCTGACGGTCATATTTTCCGCTTCGGCCCTTTACCTTGTGATCAACCTCGGCATCGGCCTGTTGATTTCGGGCCTGACGCGCTCGCAGTTTTTGAGCTCGCAGATCGCGGTGCTTGTGAGTTTTCTGCCGGCTGTGCTGCTTTCGGGCTTTATTTTCGATTTGCGCAATGCGCCCGTGTGGGCCGATACCCTGGCGCACCTGTTGCCTCCCGTGTACTACCTTGAGATTTTGAAGATCGGGTTCCTGTCGGGCGGCATGGCAGGGCACCTTGCCGTCAAATTTGCGATCCTCGTCGGCTTTGCCGTCCTCTTTCTCGTACTTGCGCGCATGCAGTGCGCCAAGCGTATCCGCAGCTAGGAGGGCGACATGTTTGAAAGCTTTGGTCAACGGCTCGGAAGTGGGCGCGGCGCCATGCTGGCGGCACTTTTGAAAAAGGAACTTCTTGCGACGCTGCGCGAGCGCTCAAGCCGCATGATTTTGGTGGCGCCCATCATTTTGTACGTCATTTTGTTCGGCTACATCGCGACCTTCAATGTCGAGCACGTGCCCTATGCTCTGTTGGATCTGGACCGCTCACAGGCTTCGGCCGAGTGGATTCGGCGCATTGACGCAAGTCCCGTCTTTGAGCGCGCAGCGACGCTCTCCAATACGGCGCAGATTGCGCCTGCGATCGAAAAGGGGGAAGCCCTTGTGGTGGTGGCCGTGGAAAACGGCTTTGCGGCTCGTCTTGCACAAGGGGGAGAAGCGCGCGTGCAGGCTGTCATCGACGGGCGCAATTCGAGTACGGCGCAACTTGCGGCCGGGTACCTTTCGGTGATGGCCGACACCTTCAACGCGCAATGGGCGTCAGGCAAGGGCGCCGTTGAAGTGCGCTACCTTTTTAATCCCAACACCTTGACGCGCTGGTTCATCATGCCCGGGCTCATCGTCATGCTCTCGATGCTGCAGGTGATGGTGCTTGCGGGACTTTCAGTGGCTCGTGAAAGAGAGCAGGGCACGTTCGAGCAGCTTTTGGTGACGCCCTATCGGACGTGGGAGCTGGTGTTGTCCAAGGCCTGGGCGCCCGTGGTGATCGGCCTCTTTCAGAGCACATTGATTATGGCGATCGACGTGTGGTGGTTCGACATCACGCTCAAAGGGAGCCTGCTCCAAATCTATGCCGTGCTCTTCGTGTTTACCTTGTGTGTCGTCGGGATGGGCCTTGCGATTTCCGCCCGCAGCCGCACGATGCAGCAGGGACTTCTGACAGTGTTTTTCTTTCTGGTACCGATGGTGCTGCTTTCCGGACTTTTTACGCCGATTGAAAATATGCCGGCAGTGTTGCAGTATCTGACGTATCTGGACCCCTTGCGGTTTGCCCTGCAGGCCGTGCGGCGCATCTATCTGGCCAATGCCGGTTGGATGGAGACCGTGCGCATGGTGTGGCCGATCGCTGTTTTGGCGGCGGTGAGTCTTCCCGTCGCATTCCATCAGTTCAAAAAACGCCTATGAGAAAAAGTCAAAACGCGCCCCGCAGGGACGGGGATGAAACCCGCCTCGCATTGATTGAAGCCGCAGGGCGGCTTGCTGCCGAACGCGGTTGGGCGGCCGTCAAGGCCAAGGATGTCTGTGCGCTTGCGCAGGCTTCGACGGCGAGCGTGAACTATTGGTTCGGCTCGCGCGATCGTCTCTACGAAGCCGTGGTCGCAGAAATTCCCGGCGGACTTGTGTCCGAAGGTACCCTGCAGGCCATGCATATGGCCACCGAAGGCCGTGTGCCCGCTAAAACGGTGCTCGAATCGGTGTTTGAAGAACTCCTCTCCGGAGCCGAGGATCTGAGCCAGTGGCGCCGCCGTCTTTGGGCCCGCGAAATGGCCACGGGACCTTCGAAGGCCTTCGAGAGCATCATCGAAGAGGTTGGGAGCGAGCGCATCGAAATGCTGCGCACCCTCTTTGCCATGTATCTCGGCACCAAGCCGACGGACACGGAGACGTCCGAGACCATGCTCTCGACGCTGTCGACGTGCATGATGCTCGTCATCATTCCCAAGGAGTTCCGTCGCTTTTTCTTCGGCGACATTTTCGGCCCCAACGTGCAGAGCCGCGAGATCCTTTTGCGCATGCTCATGCAGGATCTCAAAATGCGCAAGCGCTCGCTCGAAAAGAAGAAGAAAAAGTCGCGCAAGGACGATGCCGACGACTGATGCGCGTCACTGTGCGTCTTCGTCGTCAAGCGGCAGGGAAGTCTCCGACTCGATGGCTTTGAGGCGTTTGGAGCCCGCGTGAAAGAGTGCGCAGGCGGTTGCCATTAGAAGAGCCCCCGTGAGATAGGGGGCGCCTGCCAGAATGTCGGCGCGATGAGCGGCCGTCACCATGAGTAGGGGCGTTGCCGCCGCGGGCGCCAGGGCGCCCGTGATGCTGTTTAGGCTCGACAGGCTCCCGATCACCGTTCCCTGCATGTTGATCGGTGTGCGGCGGCTGATGGCCCCCGTCAGGAGCGGGGCAACGGCGCCCGCAAGAGCAAAGAGGCAGAACGCGGCCGCTGCGGCTGCGCCGCTCGGAGAAAGCGCCACGACGGCCAGACTCAGACTCCCGGCGGCCAGCACGGCGCGGGCAATGGATTCCGGGGCGTGGCGGCGCAGCGCCCGCTGCAGCAAAAAGCCCTGCACGACGGCGATGCTCAGGCCCAGCGCAAACACGGAAAGCCCGATCTGTAGCGTCCCGAACCCGTAGCGGTATTCGGTGTAAAGCGCCCAGGTGCACTGCGTCAGCGCGTTGGCCAGACTCGAAATCATGAGCGTGACGACGAGAAAGCGCGTTGCGGGGACGGTGAAAAGCGCGCCGATCGAGCGCAGGGGATTGAGCCGGCGGACGGTGAGGGCCGCCTTGCGGTGTTCGGGCGCAAGCGACTCGGGCAGCACAAAAAGCCCATAGAGGAAGTTGATGAGCGCCACGGCCGAAGCCGCCTGAAACGCCACGGTGGGATCGAGTTCCCCGAGAATGCCGCCCATGGCGGGGCCCAGCACAAAACCGATTCCAAAGACGGCGCCGATCCTGCCGAAAGCCGCCGAGCGCGCGTGCGCGGGCGTAATGTCGGCAATGTAGGCCTGGGCTACGGCAACATTGGCCGACAGCATGCCGCCCGCGATGCGGCTTAAAAGAATGATGGTGAGGTCATTGCAAAATGCAGGTACGGCAAAGGTGATGCCCAGTCCGCAGATGCCCGCCAAAAGAATCGGCCGACGGCCGATGCGATCCGACAGGGCTCCGAGCACCGGGGAGCTCACGAACTGCATGAGTCCGTAGCTGAGCATCATGGCGCCGTACCACGAGGTCTGGGCCCCTGCCGAATCCGTGAGCGTGCCTATGAGGCGCGGCAGCACAGGGACAATCAACCCGATCCCGAGCGCATCGAGCAGAATGCAGATCAGCACGAAGCCGAGTTGGGGGGTGCGGGACATCGGGGAACGGTCGGACAGGGGAAAACGGGATCGGCCTTATTGTAGTATCGTCGGGTGCCTTGCTCATTGCATGCCTTTGTGCACAATGGGGCAACGTTTTTTTGTTGGAGAAAACCGAATGGCTGAGTTGCCTTCGTCAAACAGGGACCTTCTTGCTGCGGTCGGCCGCTATTGGGACACGCGCAGCGAGGGGTATGCCGAGCAGGTGGACCGCGAGCAGCAGGAAAACGCCTTTGCGGCCTATCGCGAAGCGTTTGAGGGCATTGCACCTGCAGCCCGCGTGCTTGACGTGGGGTGCGGCCCGGGATTTTTTGCGACGGAACTTGCCAAGGCGGGCTTTGCAGTGACGGCACTCGACTACAGCGACGGCATGCTTGAAAAGGCGCGACAGCGCGCTGCCGCCTGCGGCGTTGCGGTGGATTTCGTGCAGGGCGACGCCGAGCATCTGCCCTTTGAGACGGGAAGCTTTGCGCTCGTGTGTTCACGCAACGTGCTCTGGAACCTTCCCCATCCGGAAGCTGCGCTGGCCGAGTGGCTGCGCGTGCTCGCGCCCGGCGGCAGGCTCGTCTGCTTTGACGGCAACCACTACCGCTGGCTTTTTGACGAGCGCTACAGACAAGTCCATCAGGACTGGGAAAAGACGGTCAACCACGTCTTTCTCGGGGTGTCCACCACGCCCATCGACACGATCGCCCGTGACCTGCCGCTCGGCGCCCGACAGCGCCCCGAGTGGGACACGGCGACGCTCGAAAAGCTCGGGGCGGAATGTGTGCAAAGCCGCGTGCTCGGCGTCACGGCGACCCAAGACGGGCAAGAGCTGACGCAGTCCTTTGTGGTGACGGCGCAAAAGCCCTTCTGACGAGCAACGACGGCTTTTATTTCTTGGCTGCAGCCAGAGCCTTTTTCTTCATTTCTTTGCCCTGCACGATGAGTTTCTCAGGGGGAAGGGTGCCTGCAAGGCATTGGGCCCTGAGGTCGGCCATCCACTCAGGGATCTCTTTCGTGTTCTTGCCGAGGACCTTGAGTGCGGCGGCGTCTGCAGTCTCGGCAAGATCAGCCTGAGTTGCTTTGATTCGGTACAGCTTCATCAGTGCGGCAATGATGTCCGACTCGGACATACTTGACGAAAAGCCGTAGGCCTTCATGACGGCAGCGTCGTTTTTCTTATGCGCGGTCCGCAAGTCATCCGGCATCAGCGCTGTGTCGTACAGATCGGCAAAGCTTGCGTCAGGGTAGTTCTTTCTGGCGTCAAGAATACCTTGTGCCGTTTGCTCAATGGTGGCTTTCTGTTTTTCGTTGGGTTCGGGCCACGGGAAGTTGTTGTAAACGATGTCTACCGAATAGCGATAACGCATTTCAAGACGGCCGGCAACGGCACGCATCCAAGCCATGTGGACCGATGAGGTTAAAACACCGAAGTGGTAC
Source organism: uncultured Sutterella sp. (assembly GCA_945834535.1). Classification (GTDB taxonomy): domain Bacteria; phylum Pseudomonadota; class Gammaproteobacteria; order Burkholderiales; family Burkholderiaceae_F; genus Duodenibacillus. Next base: position 24,934 of record CAMAHM010000009.1, read on the forward strand.
ACATTGGCATCGGGCACAAGCAACACTGCATCACTACAGAGCGATTCAGGCCCCATGAAGCCCATTGGAATGTAAAGCCTTCGTTCGGAGGAAACTCTGGGAACCAGGATAGAGGTACTCAGGGGAATATTTTCGACATGAAAACGTCGGGGTTTCTCAGCGATTTTCCGAGTGCCCTCGCTCTTGCTGGACAGTCTGAACTGTCGGACGGCCTCAACTCTCTCCCGACACTTGGGGAGTTTCTTCAGTTCGTTGGGAGTGGCGTCGCCGAGCCATAAACACCATCTTGGTTTTTGGTTGATGAACTCAACGGAGCCGTACCAGGCTTTGAAAAATGGTTCAGCTTCCGGCTCCAATTTGAGGAAGGCGTCTTTCTCCTCTTCAGTGAAAAGGTAATAGCCCCCGTCAATCGGCTTGTTTCCGACCCCCATTTCCGGAACGTCGCCCAGCGGGCGTTTTCTGGAAGCGATGGAGACATTGTCAGCATCGAGAAGGTAACCGTTGATGTTGTGAGCTTCGATCTGCTGGTCGCCGTCGAAAATAACACGCTTGCCGATGCCCGTTACGCTGAAGCCGACAATGACGCAGTGGACGTGCGCCATGTCGGCGGCCTCGTTGTCCCAAATAAACGTGCGCCAGGCAAAGTCAATGTGCAGATCTGACTTGAGAAGGGGGCCCCAGAGGACGGCGACCTGTTGCCCCTGACAGATGGAGTTGGTCGCAACGAAGGCTGCCTTGATGCTCGTGCCCGCGATCATGTCGGCGGCGCACTTGAACCAGTTGCAGACATAGTCGAGATTGCCGACGTTGTCCCAATCCTTGCCGAAGATGGTCAGCGTGTCATCCTTTTGTTCGGAGCTCATGTAACGGGCTCCGATAAAGGGCGGATTGCCCATGATGTAGGACAGTTCGCTCGGCGCAATGACGGTGGCCCAATCCATCCTCAGGGCGTTGCCCTCATGGATGTTCGAGTTGGATTTGAGCGGCAGGAAGTCAATGTCGCGATTGATGATGTCTTCTGTTTCGTGAAGCATCTGAGACTCAGCGATCCACAGCGCAGCCGTAGCGACGGTGACTGCAAAATCGTTGATCTCAATGCCGTAGAACTGATTGATTTTGACCTTGACGGGATCCATCTCGTCGAGCCCGAGCAAGGCCTGTCCGCGGGAAAGCACGCGCAGAGCTTCGTTCTCCAATCGACGAAGCTGAATGTAGGTTTCCGTGAGAAAGTTTCCCGAGCCGCATGCAGGATCAAGGAAGCGCAGCCCCGCAAGTTTCTCCTGAAAAGCTTTGAGCTGTTTGTCGCGCACGCCTGGAACCTGCAGGGCCAGGATGCGGTCGAGCTCCGCGCGCAGATCATTCAGAAAGAGCGGACCAATGACCTTGTGAATGTTCTCGACCGATGTGTAGTGCATGCCACCTGCGCGACGGGTGACCGGGTTCAAGGTGGACTCGAACACTGCCCCGAAGATCGTAGGGCTGATCTTCGACCAATCGAATTCCTCCGAAGCCTTGGACAGGATCAGCGTACGGATTTCATCGGTGATGCGGGGGATCTCAATGTTGTCATCTGAGAAGAGGCCCCCTGCGACATAGGGGAAGGCGGCAAGGTCTTCCTCCAAATAATCGTCGCGTTCCTCGATCGGTGTGTTGAGAACCTCAAATAGGTCCTTTAATGCCTGTCGGACGCCGCGGGCCTCGAACCTTTGCAGATAGTTGTGGAAGGCCTGATGCTCGCCAAAGAGCTGGGCGTCCTCGGCATAAAGGCAGAAGACGATGCGCACGCACAGTTGATTGAGGCTGCGCAGGCTTTCGGGGTTCCTCGGGTCTTTGTACTGCTTTAAGAGCGCGTCGTAAATCTTCCCGACAAGTTCTCCCGCCTGCAGGGACAGTTCTTTTTCAGCCTGCGTGATGCCGGTGCCGTCATCGACAAGAAAGCGCAGGCGATGGATTTCCGTGCCAAGGTCAGCAAGGCGAACGGTCTGCGGCTCGCCCCTTGGATTTTCCATGTCATAGACGTCGATCTGCTCAAAATTAGAGATGACGATCCATCTGGGGCGCTGCGAGTAGGGGAGTTCGGCGCTGTAGCGTTTGGCCTGTTGGAAGGGCGTCAGCAAAGTGCCGTCGGATTGCTTGATTTTTTCGTTGGGATTGCGGTGAATACCCTTTTGTTCAATGAGAACGTGTGTCGAAGGGATGAAGCCGTCAATAAAGCTCGTGTGATCTAGTTTGACCTTGTCTTCAAAAGTGATGAACTGCTCAGGGTGCGAGATGCCGAGCACCCTGAGAAGAGACAGCCAAAACGCTTGAGACTGCCCTTTTTCATACCCTTTGCCAGTCCAAAAATTGACGAACTCAGCGGCGGCACGACGCTGTTCTCTTTCATTCATAGAAAATCCCATTAGTTACCAAAATTTCTTTCCGTGCGTCAGACCAGCCTCGGATCTTTCCTTCAAATTTTCCAAAGCTTCATGACATCAGCGGGGGATATCGTATGGATCCGGCAATCCGGATACGCCCCGGTGAAAGCGGCGCCGGGTTTGGCAACTTCGTCTTTGGTCATCTTGCACTCGATAGCCGTCATTTGCCCATCCAACACTTCGATAAAGTCCAATTCTCTCGGACGTCCGTCGGACGTTCGCCAAAAGAAAATCTTGGCGTAATCCTTGTTGAGGCTATGCAACTTCAGTCGTTCTGTGAAGACGAAGTTTTCCCACAGAGCACCGGCATCCGGACGATTGGCAATAGGTGAAAAGTTTCCGATTACGGCATTGCGAATGCCATTGTCGCAGAAATAGATCTTCTTGCTCTTCTTCAACTCGTTGGACAAATTCTTCGCGTAGGAGGGACAAACCTTCACGATGAAGCACTGTTCCAGAAGTGTGACATAGTCCGCGACCGTATTTTTATTGAGCCCTACCTCACGGCTGACGCCGTCGTAACTGATCAACGAGCCTATGTTGTAGGCCAGATACTGCACAAGCTTTTCAAACTTGTCGCTGAGGCGAATTCCGCCCAGCGAGAAAACGTCTTTGAACAGCAGCGCGTTGCAGTGGTCCATTAGGTTTTCTTTAGCGCTTTCGGGATCCGTGCAGATTTCCGGATACATGCCGTACACCATGTGCCACCGGATGTTTTGAGTCACCTGTCCCCAGCTTGTGTGATCGGCAAGCTCTTTGGCTGACAGCGGCCACATCTGCAGCTCTTTGATGCGGCCAAGGGCAGATTCCTTGACACCGGATGCCAGCTCGAAAGAAGAGGAACCCGTTGCAAAGATCTTCACCGGTTTCTCGAGCGTTGAATTGATGTCGACCAGGCGTTTAAGCAGAAGGCCGATGTCCGGAACTCGCTGCGCTTCGTCAATCACAATGGCCTCGCTCTGAAGCAGCAGGTTCCGCAAATCGTCTGTCGAAGGAATGTTCAGCGCCTGAATATCGGACACGCTGTCGCCTGTGTACCAAGCCGCGGACAATGAAACGTCCGCCTGCTGTAAAAGCGTCGTTTTACCAACGCGGCGAGGGCCGAAAATCACAAGCGCTTTTGGCGGCTTGTGGGTGAGAAGCGTAGACAGTAACGAACGTTCGATGAGAGCCATGGTCGGAATTCTCCGTTATGGTGACTAATTTCTTACAATTTTAGTGCATCATAACGGATGATTCCGACATTTCGGCCTGTGTGATTGTTCTCGGAGAGAACGTCAAGAATAGGCTTTGCTTGGTAGCGTTGGGATGAAGGTGCGCGCTTCATGGTTTGAAGGAATCGCTGTTTCTTATGTTCTCCTCGGGCCGGTACCAACATGGCGCGCATGAAGCGCCGAGCTTTTTCCAATGTCATGTCAAAAAGCATGCGCCAGGGCAACATAAAAATGGCTCCTCCCTGCAAGTGAGTGTCCGGAAAGTCTCCTACAGTCAGAGCCGATTGCCAACGACCGAAAAGGGCATTGATGGGAACACGCGTCAATTGGTGTCGATCTTTTCCGAAAAGACACCCAACTTCGCCGACTAAGGCTTATTCCGTACGGGCTTTTGCCCATGGAGATCGAAACGATAATTGTTGCGAATTGTTGCTTGTCGGTCTATGCTCCAAAATGTCTTACTTTTCACGGCTTATTTGCGTTGTTCGCAAAAAGCAGGATCGGACGTACGGGAGCAAAGCCCGCACAACCGATAAAAACAACAGGGAGTATTGCTATGTCGTCCGAACGACGCACTCTTATGCATCGCGCAATGCCCATGCTGATGGGCGGTTCGCTTGTTAAGCAGATCATGGTCGGTCTGGTGCTGGGCATCATTCTGGCCGTCGTTAACCCCGAATGGGCTGCTGCCTGCGGCCTGCTGGGTTCGTTCTTTGTCTCGGCCCTTAAGGCCGTGGCCCCCGTGCTGGTGTTCGTGCTGGTGGCTGCCGCCATCGCCAATCAGCAGGTCGGCACGCACACCCACATGCGCTCGATCATCGTGATCTATCTCGTGGGTACGTTTGCCGCTTCCGTGACGGCCGTGCTTGCGAGCTTTGCCTTCCCGGTTCCGATGGAACTCGTCAAGGACGCCCAGACCATGGCGGCTCCGGGCGGCATCGCCGAAGTGCTGCGCAACCTTCTGATGAGCGTTGTGGACAATCCCGTGCGCGCCATCATGAACGCCAACTACATCGGCATCCTCGCTTGGGCCATCGGCCTTGGCGTGGCCACGCGCAAGGCTTCCAACCAAACGCGTGAAGTCATGAACGACGTTGCCGACGGCGTGGAATTCATCGTCCGCCTGGTGATTCGTCTGGCGCCCATCGGCATCTTCGGCCTTGTGGCCAACACGATCGCCGTCGAAGGCTTCAAGGCTCTCGTGACCTACGCTCAGCTTCTCGTGATCCTCGTGGGCTGCATGCTCGTGGTGGCTCTCATCGTCAACCCGATCATCGTGTGGTTCTGCACCCGTCGCAATCCCTATCCGCTGACGTTCCTCACGCTGCGTGAGTCGGGCGTGACGGCCTTCTTCACCCGTTCGTCGGCCGCCAACATTCCCGTGAACCTGAGTCTGTGCCGTCGTCTGAATCTTGACGAACGTACCTACAGTGTGTCGATTCCTCTGGGTGCGACCATCAACATGGCCGGTGCCGCCATCACCATCACCGTGATGGCACTGTCGGCGGCCTTCTCGCTGGGCGTTCAGGTGGATATCCCGACTGCTATTTTGCTGAGCGTCGTTTCGGCTCTGTGCGCCTGCGGTGCTGCGGGCGTGCCCGGCGGCTCGCTCATGCTGATTCCTCTGGCCTGCTCGCTTTTTGGCATCGACAACACGACCGCCATGCAGGTGGTGGCTGTGGGCTTCATCATCGGTGTGGTGCAGGACTCGGCTGAAACGGCTCTGAACTCCTCCTCCGACGCGCTCTTTACGGCGGCTGCCTGCCTGCGCGCCAAGCGTCTGGAAGAAGAAGCCTAATTGTTGAGCGCACTGCGCTCTACGCAAAAGGGACGGGGCCCGGTGCTTCGTCCCTTTTTGCGTGGTGCAGCAGGCCGCTACAATGCGGCGACTCTCTCAATGACCCTGCCTATGACCGAATCCATCGAGCACAACGACGATCTTCGAAGACGCGCGCACGACGTTTTGTCGCGTGTTTTCGGCCTTCATTCCTTTCGCGGCTTTCAGCTTGACGTGATCGAGCGGGTGGCCGCCGGAGGCGACGCGCT
>CAMAHM010000010.1 GCA_945834535.1 uncultured Sutterella sp.
CGCAGTCGACTTCGAGCGCCCGTGCGATCCACGGGATCCGTGCATTCGATTCCTCGCGCTCGAAGCCACCCGCAGAGAACTTCGACGGGTTCTTCGACGCGAAAACACAGATCCGCCGATCCGGGCTGAGGATGGGCGGCATACGGAGCAATCTCGGCGCCTTTTTGATGCAGATTGATTTTTTAATCGCCGAAAACGAGCGCCCTGCGCCCGTTTGCAAAGCTGACGGGCCGCATATCGAGCAGCTGCGTATAAAACGCAATGCTTCGATCAATGTCGGCCACCGTCAGTACCAAATGGTCAAGAGCCGTGATGTGCATTCGCACCTCTGCCAACGCCGTCACAGTGCGGCAATGCGCTCAACGGGAAGCCCCGGATCCACGACAACGGCCCGCATGCCGCGCGCTTCGATCGCCTTTTGTCCGCGCTCGGTACAAATCACCGTGGCCCCCTTACTCATCATGCGCCCCGCAAACAGCACCTTTTGACCGGCGACGAACGAAGCGACGGGCGTCTGGGTGGCAAGGTCATAGACCGTGATGTCTGCGTCGGCCCCGACCGAGAGATGGCCCTTATTCGTGAGGCGCAGCATGCGTGCCGGATTGAGTGACGTTTTCTGCACGAATTCGGACAGTGTCAGCACATCGAGCTTGACGAGCGACAGCCCCTGCGAGAGGATCACATTGCGCGGAATGCAGCCGCCGTCCGTGCTGATGGCGTCCACCACGAAACTGCCGTCGTCGCGCCGCGCCTGCGCCAACTGAATGCGCGGCAAAGGCGGGTTGATGTTAAAGCTTCCGCCGACGTCGCTTCCGGCCGCCTCCCAACGCGCGAGCGCTTCGGGACCGGTACAGAGGTCTGAATAACCGCCCGCGTCATAGACCACAAAGGCCTTGCGTGCCAAAAGCGCCTTACGAACGCCCTCCCGATCCTCGGAAAAGCCGAAGTGGCGCAGACAGTTCCCCGTCACCTTGGACTGAATGGTGCCGTCTTCGCTGCAGGTAAGGCGTGTTCCGTTCTTGGGCGAAATGTAGCTTTCGCAGAAGATATTGGGATGAGCCTTGAGTTCGGCAATGGCGATGGCCGTTTCCTCCAGTTCGGGCTTGATCGCGCCGCGGCAGTAGGCATTGATGTGCGCCAGATGCAGGGGGCATCCGTCGGCCATCTCAACGGCTTCAAGCATGCCTTCGATATTCGAGCCGTGTTCGCTCGTACCCGCATGCCAGGCAACATAAGCCCTTTTTTCGAGCGCCGTACGGATCAAAAGCGACGACACATCGGGCTTTAAGGGGTAGTGCCCGCCCAAAAGCTTGACGCCCAAAGCCCCGTCTTCGAGCGACTTGTCGATGAGTTCGACCATTTCAGCCTTGGAAGGCGCGTTGGTCTTAAAGGTAAAGGGAGGCGAGGCAAACTGCAGGATCGCCATGTTGATCCCGACCCCGTACTGCGGTACGTTGTCGAGGATGTCGTCAAGGGGGCCGGCCATATCCAGGCAGGTCGTCACACCGTTCATCGCCAGCATGCGGGGCCCATAGGGAGAGCCCCACATCGTGCCCAAGTGCACGTGACTGTCGATGATGCCCGGCTGCAGCACGAGCCCGGAGAAGTCGATCACTTCCCTCGCGGGTTCATTGATGCTTTCGGCAACTGCCGCAATCAGGCCATTTTCCACAGCCACATCCATCACGGCGTCGACGCCGTTCAAAGGATCGACGACGCGGGCGGATTTCAAAACAAGGTCATACATCGGGTAGCTTCTCCGCAGTCATGGAAAAAGGGGCCGACGACCGTTGACCGTCAGCCCGTTTGTGATTGTCTCAAGCCTCTTTGGGCGCGAACGGGTCGCGTTCAGGATTTCTGTTCCAAAGGTATTCGATATGGTCAGCAATCTGCTGAGCGCGCACCACGCCGAGACGATCGGCCACAAATCCGAGCGCCATGTCGATGCCGGCCGAGACCCCGGAACTCGTGTAGTACTTGCCATCGGCGCACCAGCGAGCCTTGTTCTGCCAGCGCACCGTCTCGCTCGTTGCGGACGCTTCCACCGCCCAACCGAATGCCTTCTTGTTGGACGTGGCCCGCAGACCGGTCAGCAGCCCCGTTTTAGCCAACAGCGCCGATCCCGTGCACACGGTCAGGCACCAACGGCTTCGTTCGGCAACGGTCTTAAAAGCCTGCAGCCACTTCTCGTCATCGATAAGCGCTCGCGTCCCCTGCCCGCCGGGCAGAAGCACGACGCCGCCCTTTTTGACGGCTGAGAACGGCTTGGTCTTAATCCGCGTGCCCTGACGGCTCTTCACAACACCGCCCTTGCGCGAATACATCCGAACCTTGACGCCGTCGATTTTTCCAAAAATCTCCACGGGACCGAACAGATCCAATGTCTCAAAATCGTCAAACACGATGCAGTCGACATGGACAATCTCAGGTGCCTTTGGCCCTGTTTTTTCCTTCTCGGCCCCGGGCGCAACTGATTTTTTGCTCTGCTTACTCATGAACACCCCCCAAACACTTACTCTGCGATATCAAAGGAGTCAGCGAACAGATCGATTCCTTCTGCCCCTGCTTCAATGATAGTCCCGAAACCCACCGAAAAACGGTGGACTCGGGGTGAATTTGTATTCAGATTTAAATTTCCGGAAAGCAGTCCGATCCGCTTCAGCCTTACATGAAGAAGCGGTTGAGCACAAATGCGACAGCAAGAATCGTCATCACCCAGCTCACCTCGCGGAAGCGACCGGAAATCGCCTTAATCACAACATACGAGACAACGGCAAATTCGATACCCACCGCGATGGAGTAGCCGAGCGGCATCATGAAGACGGCAAGAAACGACGGGAACAGTTCCGTCCAGTCCTTGTAGTCGAGTTTCTGCAGACCAAGCATCATGAAGATGCCGACCATAATGAGGGCAGGCGCCGTCGCGCAGGCCGGCACGATTGCCAGAATCGGATAGAAGAAGACGGCCGCCAGAAAGAGGACCCCGCAGGCCACGGCCGTGAGGCCCGTGCGTCCGCCCTGCTCGATGCCGGTGGCGCTTTCCACAAACGTGGTCACGGTCGAAGTCCCCAAACAGGCCCCTGCTACGGTCGCAACGGCATCGGAAAAGAGAGCCGGGCGGGCGCGCGGCAATTCGCCTCGCTCATTGAGCATGCCGCTGCGGCTTGCGCAGCCCACAAGCGTGCCGACCGTGTCAAAGAAGTCGACGAAGAAAAACGCAATCACGACGGCCCAGAAGCCCCCGGTCAGAACCTGCGTGAAGTCAAGCTGGCAGAAAACGGGGGCCAGGCTCGGCGGCATCGAAACAAAGCTCTCAGGGAGTTTCGTCACGCCGAAAGGAATGCCCAAAAGCGTCACGGCGGCAATGCCGATCAGAATCGAACCGTTGACGCGACGAATATGCAAAAACACCATCAGAAGAACACCGAACATCGCCAAGAGCGCCGGTGCGGCCTTCAGGTTCCCAAGGCCGACGCTCGTAGCCGGATTGGCCACCACGATGCCGGCATTCTGCAGCCCGATAAAAGTAATAAAGAGCCCGATCCCCGCGGAGATGCCGATCTTGATGTTGCGCGGAATCGTATTGACGACTTTTTCGCGTATGCGCGTGAGCGTCAGCACCAGGAACACCACGCCTTCAACAAAAACGGCGGCAAGAGCCACCTGCCAGGACACCCCCATGGAGAGGACGACCGTGTAGGTAAAAAAGGCATTGAGCCCCATCCCGGGCGCAAGGGCAAACGGATAGTTTGCAAACAGCCCCATCAGGAAGCACCCCAGGGCGGCGCCCAAACACGTTGCCACAAGAACCGGGCCGAAGGGCATGCCGGCCTTGGACAAAATGCCGGGGTTGACGACGATGATGTAGGCCATCGCCATAAAGGTGGTCAAGCCGGCGGCCAACTCCGTGCGCACGGTTGTACTGTTGGCGGTTAATTTGAACTGACGCTCAAGCCAAGACATGATGAATGTGTCCTTGAAAAAAGAGAAAAATCCCACGTGCGTATATTGCCAAAAACCGCATCGTCGGGCCAACGACACGTTCGCTGCGCATTGCTCTCTTCGATTAAGATGGTGCGCATCCGCACCATCACAACGGACACACGCATGCAACGGAACATTCCAGAAAAATTTTCGCAGCCCGGCTGCGTTCCCTTGTTTTATTCGGACCCCGACGAGACCCCCGAAGAGCGTGTGTGCAGTGTTGTGAACCTCCTCACTTCGCTTGCAGGCGGCAAGTCCGTCACTTTCCATTTCGAGGCCTCGCCCTCGACGGACGGCAAAAGCGTTTGGCTTGGCGCGCTCGACCCGACAGATGACGACTTCAGGCCCCTTGCTCTGGGGCACGGCATTCATGAAATGATGCACGTCACCGACACGCGCCCCGCGGACATCCGCAAGTGCAGCGCCGGCTCCATGGAGCGGGCTCTTTTTAATGTACTCGAAGACGTACGCGTCGACACTCTCGGCATGCACCGTTACCCGGGCTATCTGCCCTGGCGCGAAGCACTGATGGATGCCCTGCGAGCGCGCGGCACGCTCAAATGTGCCCTCTCTCCGACGCAGTGCAGCGCCGCCGACGTTTTTGCGATCTGGCTGCACACAGAACTTTTGTCCGACATTGGTGCTTCCTGGGCCCGAGCCTTTGCCCCTCTCTGGGAGCAGGCTCTGTCGCAGCACCTGTCGCGCTCAACCGCCGACGAGTGTCTGACCGTCGCGCGAAAAATTCACAAGGCAACTGCAAGTGCGCAGAGCGTTCGCATCGTGCAGGAACTGTGCGCCCTGCTGCGCAACAAGATGCACGCCGCAAGCGAAGACGCCGCTCCCTGCGAAGCTCCGGGGCCGTCCAAAACTGCCGGCGGCGGCAGGGACTCGGCCTTTTTACAGCAGGTTCAAAACGAGCTCGGCAAGAGTGCAATATCCCAAAGCGAGCGCCTTGAAAACGTAGCGGCTTTGATCGGCGCCCCCCTTTACGAGCATGCCGCCGGAAAAGGCCGTTCATCTTCGCGCACCCGCGTTGCCGGCGCAGGCACCGCCAAAGCCCCGGCCGAGGCCCACCTTTGGCCGGATGACACCGACAACCCGATGATTCTCAATGACGCGCGCGAATATTCGAGAATCTTTCAAGATGTCCGCGAGCGCATTGCCGTCATGCGCGACGAACTCGAACAGCGCCTGCGGCGCCCCGCGTGCGACGACTGTGAGCCGGCCGGCGAGGGAGAACGATTTACCGAACTGCACCTGACTGAACTCATTGACCGCCCGACCGAGCCCCGCCTTTTTGAAAAATCTGCAGATACGACGAACGTTGACGCGAGCGTGTGCATTCTTCTTGACCGCTCGGGCTCGATGGGCATTCGTTCGATGACGCTTGCCAAAGCCGCCGTTCTGGGGCTCGTGCTTGCACTGCGTTCCGTGAAAAACTGCTCGGTTCAGGCTGCCTGCTTTCCTGCGCCTCTGCGCGGAAAGGTGGCAATCGTCGCGCAGCCCGACGAAAGTGATCAGACGCTCATTGAGCGCTTTGCCAAAATCGGCGCCTACGGCTCAACTCCCGTGCAGGAGGCTGTCGAATGGGCCGGCCACAGGCTCGACGAAAGTCAGTCACGCGACAAGTTTCTTCTCATCGTCACGGACGGCTGCTTCCCGTCATCGTTCTCCGGAAAGATAGAGAACAACCTCAACGAGCGCGGTATTGAGCTTGGCCTCGTCTCGCTCGACTACGATGACCCGATCTGCCGCAACCAAGTCAACATCAAATCGAGCGAAGACTTTGAAGAGGCCGTCCGCACGGTGTTTGAACGCTCCAGCCTCTGCGCTTCACTGCTCGCCTGAAGCGGTCCCGAGACACTGTCTGAGCCGCATCGCCAAGCCCCCGTCTCGCTCGACGGGGGTTTTGACGCTCTGTTCGACCGTCTCCTGCGTCCCGTACACGTCGAGCGTGCCGTAATGCTTTCGGCCGTTCTCCCACACATCCTTGACTCGCGTGACAGCGGTATAGAGCAGCTCACGCGTTGCGAGCGCCGACTCCTTCTTGTCGGGAAGCACGATTGCAACGTGATGATATTCAGAGCCCTGCGACTGATGGATCGTGATGGCAAACGCCCTCTCCCAGGCACTGATGAGCGCGAGTTTGACAAAGCGCCCTGCCCCGAAATCATTGGGAAAAAAGACATCTTCCCCCGAGCCCGCCTCCGAAGGCACCACCACCCCCACGTCACCGTTGTTGACAGCCAGCGCCGGATCATTGCGCCGCACGATAACGGGGCGCCAGGCCGTTCCTACCACCCCCAATCGCGCCATGCGTTCGTCGGCATAGCGGTTGACGGCCTCCACACTCATTGAACCGCTGCGTTGCGCACACAAAACCCCGTAATCAGACAAAAAGGCAAAGAGCCGCTGTGCCCTCTCATTTTTGTCCAGTCTCTGCGTGCGGTCGATCTCCCCGACATAATCGCGTACCCAGCGCTCAATGCTCTTTTTAAGAGGGGCCGAGAGAAGTGTCCCGTTCCGACAACTCTCTTCGTGCCAAACGAGCGCATTGTCATTTTCGGCAGATAAAGCCGTTCTTTCTCTTAAAAGCTTCGTGACACTCGGCACGTCTCCGTCGTTAATTGCCCTAGCCAACATGCCGACTGTTTTGTCGGCAGCAAAGCGGTGCGATACCGTCAAATGTTCGATCACGGGGTGAAGAGCCCCCTGTTGATCCGAGAGGTCGGCAAAAACGGATCCCGGCCCCACAGCCGCCAGCTGAAACCTGTCTCCGAGCAGAATCACGCGTGTGCGCTCGACATCCACGGCCGCAAAAAGGCGCATGGCCAAATCGGCGGCAATCATGGAGCTCTCATCGATGACGAGCACGTCGGCGTCAACGGGATTGGCCGCACTCGGGCGGTTGCCTTCGGGGTCCGGAGTGGTGAGCAGTCGGTGAATGGTCTGAGCTTCAAGCTCCATAAGTATTTGACGGACGGGACCGTCAGGCAACTGCGCGGCCTGCCCTCTTACGGCAGTCTGCATGCGGCCTGCGGCCTTGCCTGTAGGAGCCGCCAGAAGAATGGTCAGATTCTGATCGGTCTCAAGCAGCGCCCGGAGCATTTTCATGACGGCGGTCGTTTTGCCCGTTCCCGGGCCGCCGCTCACTACCGTGATGCGGTTTGCAAGCGCCATTTGCGTGAGGCGCTCGTCTGCTCCGGAGGCTGTCACCTCCACGGATCCGCGGGCCAAAAGAGCGATCTTTTCGGCAAGCTGCAGTTCGTCATAAAAATTGCGAGCACTGTAAAGCCGCTCGACTTCGCCGTCCTGCAAAGCCTGCTCGGCCACAAGAAAGGCATGTCCCTCGAGCCGCCCTGCGGCGTCGCACCGTGCAAGGGCTCCGATGCGCTCAAGGCGGGAAACGGCATAGGCAAGACGGCGCCTGCCCTTCGTCAGCCTTGCAAAGCGCCTTGCCGTCACGCAGGTACTGCCCTCGCTTCGAGCCTGCTCGAGTGCCTCAAGGACATAGACAAGATCCTCAAACGTTTTAGCGTCCGCAGCGACAGCCCCTTCAGCATACCGGGCTCGCGTCAGTGCTTTCCAAAGAAGGTGCGCACGAGCAACGCTCCTCGTGCAGGGGGCATTCGGCTTTCCTAAGCCAAGCCGCTCGGCAAGTTCGTTGTCCGCGGTAAAACTTCCGAAGACTGCACCGACTTGCCTCACCTCAGCATCCGATGACGAAAGGAAATCATTGTCGAGAGAATTTTCCTTGATCATCAATTGTCTCCCGCCTGCGAAGAAGTTAAAAGCGCATCCAATGCGTCGACCGCCCTGCGGGGACGGTCGAAATAAATCCCGTGCCCGGGTGCTCCGCTCGGTTCAACCCCACGCACAAAGACGTAGAACACGCCGCCGATTTTGCGCCACACCTCTGCGTCATCGAGATGCAGCATCACCTTAAGGTGGCGCTTTAGCGCGAGAAGGTAAATTACGTATTGCAGGGCATAGTGCTTTTCGTCGATTTCGCGCCGCATCGCCTCGGGGGTGTAATCCCCGACCTCACCGCGGCCGATGCGATTACTCTTCCAGTCAATGATCCAGTAGCGGTTATCCGCGGCGAACACCAGATCAATCGAGCCCGTCATAAAGCCTTCCAGGGCGATCGACTCACTTTGCTGCATGGGATGACCCGCCTTCTGCATGACGCGCACAATGTCATCGATTCGAGCCCGACCGTCTGAAGCAGATATCAAAAACGGCATTTCCGACAGACACTGCCCCTTGGTGAGATCGGCAAGTGCAAAGGATGCAATGGGTTTGCTGAATTCCACGTCTCCCGCCTCTTCGGGACAGACGTCAAAAAGGGGCGCCGAGCGCACCGCCTGCACCATGGTTCGCAGACGGTCGGCCACGGCTACACGCGCGTCGTCGCTTAAATTGCGCATAAAGGATTCCCCGGCAAGGCTCTCGGAGAGCCCTTCGAGAACCGTCTCGCAGTTGCAGGGATCCCGAAAGACGCGCTCAAACACCGTGTGCAGCCATGTTCCGAATGTCCTGCCTCGAATCTCGGCAAGCGGATCGAGCGTGAGCAATCCTTCGGTTTGGATCTGCAACGGAGTAGCTTCTTCGTCTGCGACATTTTCGACGCGGGGGGCAATCTCGGTGCCGATCACTTCCTCCTCGGCTTCGTCGTTTTCGAATTCTTCCTCCGACGCAGATCCTGCCTGCCCGTACCCCCCCGCCAAGAGCTTTGAGAGACTCGTAAAGGACGTGCGACGCCAGGCGTGCGAGAGCGGATAGCGCTCGGAGGCCGTCGGCAGATCCTTATCGATTCCTCCGACCAAAAGGCGTCCTCCTTGAGGGCATTGCGTGCGGATTTCCAAAAGCGCCTCGGGCGCATCAAAGGGCGCCTGATCAAATGTACGGCACTCAGTGCCATACAGCGAGGCTGCGTCTCGTGCGCTCTTTTTGGAATCCTCCATCATCGCGTCGCGCACTTCGTTCAACCGCTCTTGCAGCGCCGAAAAAAACAGCTCATAAGTTTTATTTGGTCCTACGGGGTCTGCATCGCCCATCAGCCCCTGCGTGTAACCGTTCTTCCAGGCTGCTCTCCCCGCACCGTTAGACATTGGCGAAGGAAGCAACCATGACAAAACAAGACGGGACGATGCACGCGTCAGAGCCACGTAGGCCAGGCGCACATCCTCCTGAGTCGCCTGCACAAGATATTCTGGCACCTCCTTAACCTTGATCTGCTCGTGACCGATGCAGTACACACGCCCGGCGCCGTCAGCCATTGACGCGGGTTTGCGCAGACAGTACGTTTTCGTATCTGTTTTGGAACGAATCTGCTCGGAAAACGCCGCGTACACCACTGGAAACTCCAACCCCTTGCTAGTGTGAATCGTCTGCAGACTCACCACGTCGTCGTTCATGAGCGCTCGAATCTTGTCTTCTTCAGACTCATTTTCACTGTCCGCCATCTTTGCGTCCAACCAACGCAGCATCACCTGTGGCGTGCGCAGACGGGCAAACTGAGCCTGAAGCCGCTCAATCAAATGGGCGTAGTTCTGCAGCATCTGCTCACCGCCGCGGGTCTTTAAAAGACGAGGCGCGGTTTGCGTACGCTCAAAAATGACGGCAAAGGCACCGGCCGGCCCCGAACGGGTCCAGGCCTCAACCGCGTCGGTCAGAATGCTGCGGTCTTTGACCCCGCACTCCTCTGCCTCATCGCGCAGTTCGGAAAGGCGACGCCCCCAGACGGGGGTTGCTCGCGCCGTATTGCCCGCAAGTCGGTCGTCTGGCGCAGCAAGAGCCTCGAGCACGGCGCGGATGTGCGCCGCCTCTTCAGTTCCAAAGACGCTGCCCGCGCCCATGAGGGCAGCACGCACTCCATAAAATGCAAGCTTTTCAATCAGCGCCGAAGCATGAGCACGCTTTCGCATCAGCACTGCAATGTCTCCGGGGCGCAGCCGTCGAGCGGGGCGCAATTGCCCGTCCTTGCCCGGGGCCTTACACACCCACACCTCTTGGGTCAAAAGACGGGAAATGTCGGCGGCAATCCATTCGATTTCCATGCGGCGAGCCGCATCGGTCGAAACAACCTCGTCATTGGGCTCGCGCAGCCATACGCTGACGGCCGGAATCGGCCGAACGACATTGTTTTCGACTACCACAAGTGGAAGTGCCGCAGAGCCGCTCTCAGAGTGCTCAAAATCGAGCTCTTCGTGCAGAAAGTGCTTTTTCTTGGCTTTGTCACTGAAATAGCTGTTTACGAAACTGACGAGTGCCGGCGCCGATCGGTAGTTTGTTTTCAAAGCGAGAACGCTTTTCGGGTCGCGGGCCGCCATCTCTTTTCGAGCGAACAGATAGGTTGAAAGCTCCGCTGCGCGGAATGCGTAGATGGCCTGTTTAGGGTCACCCACGAAAAATACGCTCTTTGGCCCATTGTCCTCATCTTCAGCCAGAAAGAGCCGCTTGAAGATGTCGTACTGCAGGGGATCGGTGTCCTGAAATTCGTCGATGAGTACAGCGTCAAAACGCGCCCGAACACGCTCGACGAGTTGGGGATCTTCTCTGCACAAGGCGTGCATGTCCACTAAAAGCGAGTCAAAGCCCCCGACACCGGCTTCGCGCTGCAGACGACGCAACCGCTCGGGCGCTACGCAGACAAATTCTTTAAATATGTCCTGCAGACGGGCGCTTTCTGGATCCTCTGTCGGATCAACGGGAGCAAAATATTCTGTGCGGGCCGTCGGGCCGCTCGAAGAAAGTTTTCCGAGGATCTCGCCAAGTGCCCCGACACTACCGGCCAGACGGACAGCGGTTTGCGGGCAAAGACGCCCCAACTGCTGACGCACAAATTCGTCGACAACGCGATCGATCAAATCGCGATTCCCGGCGGCATAGTCGACCTCAAAAGAGCCGCCACGGGTGAAAACAAACTCCGAGAGCATCTTCTGACAGAAACTGTGAATCGTGAAGATGCAGGCGTCGTCAAATCCCTCGAGTGCTGCTTCGACGCGCTCGCCGACCTCCAGATTCTGCTGCGTCCAAGTCTCATAAAGCGTGGCTTCCACCTCGTCATCAAAGCGACCGTCGCCGGCAAGCACCGCCGAGATGCGCTCGAGCATGCCGCGCACACGCTCGGCAATCTCGGCCGTTGCTGACTTTGTGAAGGTGACGATCAAAATCCGATCGATCGTGGCCTTGGTTTCAATCAGAAGGCGCAGCACCAAATGTTCGAGCGAATAGGTTTTTCCCGTCCCTGCGCCCGCCTCAATGATGTAGCGTCCCGCCAAAGGAACCGTCTTGAGGTCGAACCCGTTTTGTTTCTTTTCCGTCATGCCGGCCCCCCGTTGTTGCTGATCAGACCGCTGTAGACCGCCCGCCATTTTGCGTAACTTTCTTCAAAATTCTGCACCGGATCCTTGGTCGCCCCGCCCTTTTTCCTGCCGCCTTTTGGTTTGGGGGGATTGGTGCCGTCAGAAAACAGGGGCATCTGCCACTCTTCGGGTTCCGTGACGAAAAGTCCGGTCAAGGCCATAAAACATTGCTTTAATGCATTGCCGGTCTGCGTCAGGCGCCGCTTGGTGTCCCCGGCAGCAAGCATGAGCGAGGGCGCGGGCTTGGTGGCGTCCTTACCGAAGGCACTGTATTCGGCCCAGTACGCGGGCGCGTGAGCGCACTGGGCATTGACAACGTCAAGCCATGCCTCAAGCAGGCGCCGACTGAGGGCAGGAGCATTCTCAGCCCCAGACGCAGTGGTCCAGCGCTCAAACTTAGGTGCCCCCGACGGGCCGACGTTGTCGTCCCAATCGATCAACCACATTTCAAGTTGCTCTCCCAAGGCGCACCGCACAAGCAACTGCATGAAAAGACGATTTTTGTGCGAACTTCCCGACACGATATGAACAGATGCCGGAAGCTTCCCCTCTTTGAGCGGCGCCCGAAGCCCCATCTTGGGCGCTCGGATCGCGTCAAAAAAGTCCTTTCCCGCCCCGTCAAAAATCAACGTCTGCGCGGGAATTTCCTCTTCGGCCCCCATGTGGGAGGCAAGCTCTTCGGCAAGCTCACGGCAACGCTGGGCCTTGTCGGCATACCCTTGGATGGATCGGCTGCGCAGGGCTGAGGCGCAAAGCGTCGGATCCAATGCAGCGCGGGCGACGATGTCGTCGGCATCGAGCCCTGCGAGGACATCGCGTGCACAACGATCGGAAATCTTCCATTGGATCAGCTTGTTCTCGGGAATCACCAGGGGCACTTCGGCTGAGGCATTGTTTCCAAGCGAGTCAATGCCCGCCTGCTTTTCCAGCCATCGGTCGGGCGAATTTATCATGCTAGCCAGCGCTGCAGTCGTAATAGCGCGGTGCCCGTGCTCACGTTTGGCAACAAGACCGGTGTCGGCAAAATCGGGGCGAGGAGCAAGAAAGTCTTCCGAAACGCCCTCGCAATAGGCTTCAAGGGCCGTTTTGTTGCGGCTTGCAAGCATGCCGAGCTTGGCCGAAAAATTGTCGGGACTGTAGCCCGATGCCGGGAGCTTGACGATGAGTTGATTCGCACTGTCTCCGAACTCCGTAGTGAGAACGCGCTTTAACTCCTGCACAACGATCGAAGGCACCTCTTCCACATTTTTTAGGCCCGTGCAGTACGAAATCATCACGTGGTCACGGGCAGCCAGCAGGAGATCAAGAAAGACGTTGCGGTTGCCCGCGCGGCTGTCTCCGTCGCCCTTGCGGCGCACATTGGCACTCCTGCCGTCAATCACGCCCTGAGCCTGCATAAGGTCGAACTCTTCACTGCGGTTTTGCCCCGGAAAGGCCTGACCGGCATTGAGCCCGATCATCGCCACCGCTCTGAAAGGAATCCAACGGAAGGCATCCATCCCCGCCACGGTCACGGCCCCCGTAGCACGAGTCATGGTTTTGGAGTCCTTGACAAGCGCCCCGACGGCGTCCCAAAAAACTTCAAATGCCACGGGACGCGACTGCAGCACCCAGCCCGCCGTCTGCACAAGCGTTGTGAGCTGCTGCTCGAAGCGCCGCATGGCCTTTTCCACGCGCGTTTCGTCAAAAAGCTCGTGCATCCATCCCCGGGTCCAATCGCACCACTGGGTGATTGCGGCTGTGGCGTCGGCAGGGGCCGAGTGTCTCACAAGCTGCAGCGCACGGGCAAAACCGACAAGCCCGTCAAGGCCTGTCGAATGCTCAGTCACTGCACTGCTCTCGAAGCCTTCAACTTCGACGCCCGTCATCGGCAACACGTCGCCCAGAGGGTCCTTCAACTGCGTTCTGGCGTAAAAGCCGAGCACCAGACGCTCGAGCGCTCGATCAAGCGTGCCCTCGTAACCGCCCTCTTCATCAAGCGCCAACCCCCGGTCCACGCAGAAACGAGCATGTTCGGCATCAATCCCCCAACGGTAGCCGCCCGCCGTGAGCCACTGCGAAAGATGCTCAACGTCGACATCCCGACTGCCCCATTTTCTCAGGACTGCATCAAAAGACAAAAGCTCCTCGAACGCCGCTTTTTCCGCCTTGGAAAAGAGAAAACGTCCCACCGCCAGCACGGCCTGCGCAAAATCATCCTCTTCAAGCTCGGTGCGTCCTGCAATGCGCACGGCAACATGTCGGTCACCCCGAGCGGTGAGGGCTGCGCCGATCAAGGGCGCTGCAGCGTCGATGTCGGGCGTCACGATGAGAATGTCTTCGGCTTTGATCGGGTCGTCCGTATCGCGACTTTTTTCGATGAGCGCATCGATCCAATCAAAGACAGCCTCAGCTTCGCGCGCGCTCGTCGGACACTTGACGATCAAAAGCGATTCGTCCTCTTTGTCGATTTCTCCTTGAAGACGCGATGCGTCATCCTCCAACACGGCTTTCTGTAGTCGCTGCAGCACCGTGGGGCGGGGGCCAACAGTAGGATCAACGAAGAAGCTGTCCGCTTCCTGCGCATCTGGCACACGCAGATCCTCAAGTCGCAGCATGCGCCCGCGCGGGTCGTTTTGTTCGTCGTTGCGCACGAAGTCGTCTTCGATCACGCTCTGCTGCGGAACTTCGGGCTGCCCGGCAAACGTCCAAAGGCGTTCAATGAGAGCGCGCGTGCGAGAAGCGTTTTTGCGAAACCACTCAAATCCCGAAGCACTCCCCATGTTTTCACTGTGAAAATCGAGCCCTCGGGTGCCGTCCTCGGTATGGGGCGCAAGTCCTTCAAACCAAAAGCCGCAGGAAGGATTCATGAGATAGATCGTGACATCACTGTGCGCTGCCTCGGCCCAAAGGAAAGGCAGCGCCAGAGGCGGCATGACGCTCGGCACGAAAAGGTGCACGGCCCGTCCGCCTCGTCCACCGTCGGAGCTGCGCGCAGCGGCAAATTTGTTCGGAATGTCTTCAATGTCGCGCACGCCCGACCACGAGAGTTGTTCGGGTCCCCACTCTCCTTTGGCGATCTCGCGCCACATCAGTTTTTGCCACAGCGCGTCGGGATGTTGGAGAAGGACCTTGTTTTCACGGCGATGCCTCTCGTCGTCACCGTGCAGCATAACGGTATCCTCTGAGTCGTCCTCTCGCATCCAGTCAAGCACCCAGTCGACGCGGTAGCTCACGTAGATCGTAAAAAGGTTGGCAATGCGCCTGGCAAGCTGCACGTAAGCCGCTTCGCTCTGCTCGTGGAGATAGTGGCGCAGACGGGCGCATTCGGGCCGCCCGATAAACGTCGGTTCCTTTAAAAGCGTCCAGACCATCCACTCGAGTTCATAGCCGCGGTTGCTCTTACCCACCACAGCTCCCGTTCTGGGCTCAAGCCACTGTCCCAGAAACTGCATCTCGAGGCCGCTTGCAATCCCTTCGACGCGGGCAAAGGAGCGCATCAGATCGTCGCGAACGGCCTCTCCGGGCACCACGATCGAAGTCGCCCCGAAAACCGAAGCAAGCTCCTCGCCGCCCGCGCTGCGCTCGGCACGTACCATCTCGATCAAAAGACGCCTTAACAAGGCATAGCTATTGCTGCTGTAGATCTGGATCACACAATTATCCTCTCAACGGAAATACGCTCCTATTCTTACCGCGCGGCGGCCTTTTGACAAGACTTTGGATCAATGTTTCTTGCCTTGAGATTCTCGATGGATCATGCTCGCGCGCCAACGTCCGTCGATTCAGGCAAATTTGGCAGGTCTGTCAGAGGCAGGCGCGCACGCGCGCGAAAACATATTCCAAACCCGCGTCATTCGTGCGAAAATGCACGCTTATTGTCACTGTCAACCGGCGCGAATCACACGCTTCGCGCTTTTTTGTGTTTCTGCGAACTATTCACCATGTCCGAAGCGATCAACAAAGAATTGGCCAAGAGCTTTGAGCCTGCCGACATCGAGGCCCGCTGGTACCCCATCTGGGAGGAGCGCGGCTACTTCAACGCCGGACTCGATGCGAGCAAGCCCTCCTTCGCCATCCAGCTTCCCCCGCCCAACATCACCGGCATCCTGCACATGGGGCATGCCTTCAACCACACCGTGATGGACTCGCTGACCCGCTACTACCGCATGGCCGGCTACAACACGATGTGGCTGCCCGGCACAGACCACGCCGGCATTGCCACGCAGATCGTGGTCGAGCGCCAGCTCCAGAAGGACGGCATCGACAAGCGCGACATCGGCCGAGAAGCCTTCATTGAAAAAATCTGGGAATGGCAGAAGTTCTCCGGCGGCACCATCCTCAATCAGATGCGACGTCTTGGCGACAGCCTCGATTGGAAGCGCCTGTACTTCACGATGAACGACAAGCTTTCCGTGGTGGTGCGCGAAACCTTCGTCAAGCTCTACAAGGAAGGTCTCATCTACCGCGGCCTGCGCCTTGTGAACTGGGACCCCAAGCTGCAGAGCGCGGTGTCGGACCTCGAAGTTGAAAGTCAGGAAGACAACGGCCATCTGTGGGAGATCCGCTACCCCGCTGCCGACGGCAGCGAAGGCGTCATCGTTGCAACGACCCGTCCCGAAACGCTCTTCGGCGACCAGGCCGTGGCAGTGCACCCCGAAGACGAACGCTACGCCCATCTTGTGGGCAAGATGCTCAAGCTTCCGCTCACCGATCGCGAAATTCCCGTCATCGCCGACGAATACGTCGACCGCGAATTCGGTTCGGGCTGCGTGAAGATCACGCCCGCTCACGACTTCAATGACTTTGAAGTGGGCAAGCGCCACAACCTGGCTATGCTCAACGTCCTCACCAAGACGGCCCACATGAACGAGAACGTGCCCGAAAAGTACCGCGGCATGGATCGTTACGAGTGCCGCAAGGCCTGCGTTGCCGACCTTGAGGCAGCGGGCCTGCTCGTGGCCGTCAAGCCGCACAAGCACATGGTGCCGCGCGTCACCCGCACGGGCGAGATCGTCGAACCCATGCTCTCGGAACAGTGGTACATGGCCATGTCCAAGCCCGCCCCCGAAGGCAGCATGCATCCGGGCAAGTCGATCGCTGAGGTGGGCCTTGAAGCCGTGACCTCGGGCGAAGTCAACATCTTCCCCAAGGAATGGCAGGGTGTTTACCGTCAGTGGCTTGAAAACATTCAGGACTGGTGCATCTCGCGTCAGCTGTGGTGGGGCCACCAGATTCCCGCCTGGTACGACGAAGCAGGCAACGTGTATGTCGCCCGCTCCGAAGAAGAAGCCCAGGCACAGGCCGGCGAAGGCGTCAAGCTCACACGTGATGAAGACGTGCTCGACACCTGGTTCAGCTCGGCTATGGTGCCCTTCTCGACGCTCGGCTGGCCCGCTCCCGAAGGCGAAGACAAGACCGCCTACGATCTGTACCTGCCCTCGACCGTGCTCGTGACCGCCTACGACATCATCTTCTTCTGGGTCGCCCGAATGATCATGATGACCAAGCACTTCACGGGCCGTGCCCCCTTCAAGAACGTGTACATCCACGGTTTGGTGCGCGACGCCGAAGGCAACAAGATGAGTAAGAGCGAGGGCAATACACTCGATCCGCTCGACATCATCGGCGGCTGCGATCTCGAATCGCTCGTTGCAAAGAATACGCGCGGCCTGCGTCAGCCTGAAAAGGCGCCGATCGTGGAAAAGAAGACCCGCAAGAACTACCCCGACGGCATCGCCGCGCACGGCGCCGACGCGCTGCGCTTTACGATGGCCGCCTATGCCACGCTCGGCCGCAACGTCAACTTTGACATCAAGCGCTGCGCGGGCTACCGCAACTTCTGCAACAAGCTCTGGAACGCCACGCGTTTCGTGCTGATGAACATTGAAGGCAAGGACTGCGGTCTCGGTGCCGACGCCGGCAAACCGATGCAGTTTTCGATCGTCGACAAGTGGATTCTGGGCGAATTCAACCGCACCGTGAAGGCCGTGCGCGAAGGCTTTGCCGAGTACCGCCTCGACAACGTTGCCAACGCCATCTACAGCTTCGTGTGGAACGAGTTCTGCGACTGGTACCTTGAACTTGCCAAGGTGCAGATCAATTCGGGGTCGGAAGAAGCCGCCCGCGCCACGCGTCACACGTTGGCAACGGTGCTTGAAGCCACGCTCCGTCTGGCGCACCCGATCATTCCGTTCGTCACCGAAGAGCTCTGGCAGAAGGTTTCGGTGGCTGCTGCCACCCGCCGAGCCGACGAAGAAACGAGCGTCATGATTGCGCCCTACCCCGAATTCGACGAAGCCGCGATCGACGAAACCTCCGATGCACGCACTGCGCTCATCAAGCAGATGATTGACGCCGTGCGCAATCTGCGCGGTGAAATGCAGCTCTCGCCCTCGACCCGAGTGCCTCTCATGATTGAAGGCGATGCACAGACCGTTGCCGTCGTCAAGGACTACATCGCGTTCCTCGCTCGCCTGTCGGAAGTCGACCATGTCGAGAGCATTGACGCGGTCAACGAAGGTGCTGTGGCACCGGTGGCCATCGTCGGCAACTTCAAGCTCATGCTTAAGGTTGAAATTGATGTGGCGGCCGAACGCGAACGCCTGAGCAAGGAAATCAAGCGTCTTGAAGGCGAGCTTGCCAAGTGCAACGGCAAGCTCGGCAACAAGAGCTTTGTGGAACGCGCTCCGGCTGCCGTGGTCGAACAGGAAAAGAAGCGTCTGGCCGACTTCACTGACACGCTCGAGAAGGTGCGCAAGCAGTTTGAAAAGCTGCCCAAGGCCTAATCGGCGTTGATGTTCCGAAAAAAGCCTTTGTGCGCAGGCACAAAGGCTTTTTTGTCGGCGTGTGACCTGAAAAGCTCTGTCAGATTTCGTCCGCGTGGTAATCTCTGACGAGTTCAAAGAGCACCTGCCGCTGCATGACGAGCGCATCGTTGCAGGCAAAAAAGACCACACCGTCCGCAGGTGCCTCCACTTTTTCGATCACCTCGCCCTGCATAGGATCGATGATTTCCCCCAAACACTGACCTTTGTGCGCCTGCTCGCCGGGCGCTGTCAGACGACGCCAAATGCCCGCCGCACGCGCATGCACGCGCGAAAGTTGCTCGTCGCCGAGCATCTGCGGCACGCGCCCGCCGTCGATTTTGTAGCGGATGATCCCGTTACGGACCAAAAACCTCAGCACGGCATTGACGGCAAGCCGAGCCGAAACGGGATCAATAGCGCTCGTTTCACTCGTATAAATCGTGTAGGCGCGCGTATTCCAGATCTGCCAGTTATAGTTGAGCGTCGTTGTGTCGATCGGCAGAGGCTTGTGCACCAACACATAGGGAAGCCCGAAGTCCACAGCCCCCTGCGGCTGCACAAAATCGGTCTGCATCATGCGCACGTGCGGCACGAAGACGCCGCGCCGATAAAAGGACGCAAAGTGAATACCCAGCTTCCATCCCTGCAGGTGACGAAAGACCCCGTCGGCAATGCGCTGCGTCGTTTCGCCCTGATCGTACCCCGGGAACATGCGGTTGATATCCGTATCGTCCATCGCCCAAAAGCGCTTGCCGATATTGACTGAGTAGGGATTGACACAGGGGATAATCTCCACGCTGCGTCCCTTGCGAAGCCCGCCTTCGGCTTCAATGGCCTTTAATTTGCGCACGAGCTGCGAGCAGATGTAGAGCTGCTGAATTTCATTACCGCGCATAGCCCCCACGATGGCGGCACTCGTTTCTCCTTCCCCAAAATGCAGACCCTCGATCACAAAGGGCGCGCGGTACAGGGAGGGCATCTCAAAAACTTTAACTTTTTTCACTTTGCCGCCCCCTTCAAGGATGTTGCTGCTTTCGGCGTTTTGGGCTTGTCGGCGACTTCGAGAACTCGGGCAACGAGCGAGCCGGGGTTGACAACCGGGTATTCGCGCAGTGTGAAAACAAGACCGTTGCAGGGGCTCTTGACCTGCTCGAGGATGCTGCCGTCCGTCGGATCAGTGATGACCCCGAGGAGCTCACCCTTATGAATGTTCATCCAGTGCTCGACTTCGGGAATGAAAATGCCCGCGGCATTGGCGTTGACAAAGCCCACGCGACCGTCAGTGGAAACGATCGGATCGGTCACTTCTGACACGGGACCGGCCCAGACACCCAGACGTTTCATCAGACGCAGGAGTCCCACAGTGATTTTTTCGCCGTATTCCTTGGTGATGCGCATACCCACGCCCGCTTCCACCACAAGGCAGGGCGTGCCGACACTGTTTAGGGAATGCGCCAGAGTCGACTCGAGCACGGTGGCGGCGGCATGCACCCAAATAAAGTCGCAGTTGAGTTCCTTGGCAAGCGGAATCAGTTTTTCGCTGGTGTTGACGTTGACGCGCACCTGGGGAATTTCACGCAAAAAGATGTTGGAAGCGTGAATATCCACCGCGCAGCTTGCGCCCTTCATGTCCTCGATGATCTTGGCGGCAATCACCTCCTCGGTCGTGCCGCGTTTATCCCCGGGAAACATGCGGTTCATGTCGAGGTCAAAGCGCGGGATGCCGCGCGTAATCGAGTCGATTCCAAGGGGATTGAGTGCCGGATAAATATCGACAACCCCGGTCAAAAATCCGGGATTTTCGGCAATGATGCGATTGAGACGCCAACAGATGTACTGGCCTTCGAGTTCATCGCCGTGCGTGCCCGTCACCACGGCAATGCGGGGCAGATCAGAGGCTTGCCTCTCGGAAAATCCTTCGGGAATCAAACGGTTTTTGCGAATGACCATCTTCTCACCGACCGGAAGATGGATGCTGACGACATTTTTGATCATGATGTATTGATTTGATCTCAGCCTTTTGGGCAGAAGCGGTTATTCCTCAACGTTAAGCTGCGCCTGCGTGCGTATGCGCTGCTCGGCTGCGCCGAGAAAGACACCGCGCTCGAGCGCCGCCTCGGCAAAATCGCAACCGCGGGCAAGTGTCAGATAACCCCGATCGGCCAAACGATCATGCGTCGGATCCAATTCCGTCCAACGTCCGTCAATGTGGGCACGCACCCAGGCATGCGTCACGCCCGTCCCGAGGGCAAGCCCGGCCACATAGAGCGCAGGGACGCCCGCAAGACGCAGCAGCGCAATGAGCACATGGGCATAGTCCTGACACACGCCTTCCCCCTTGGCAAGCGCCGCTTCGGCTGTCGTGGACGTCTGAGTAGCCCCGGGGGTGTATTTGAAGACCGCGTGGACGCGATGCATGAACAAAAGCGCCTTTTCTTGCGCGGACATGCTGCGCGTTTCGCTCTCGATCGCCGAAAAAAACGCTCCGATGTGAGACGCCGGTCGCGTCAGGTCGGTCGGCATCAGAAAATACGGCTGCACCTGCTGTCTGTCTTGTGCTTTCGGGAAAATTTCAATCTCCCCTCGGCTCGTCACAGCCAAGAGGTCGTGCGGGGAATCGATACGCCCGGTGAGAGTTCGATTGCCATAGACCCTGTCCTCGACACAGCTAAGTGCAATCTTCGGCGAGACTTCAACGCTTTCTGCAACCACACGCTGCACATCCGTTTGAAGGGCGAGCGGGCGCAGATGAAAGACATGCGAACCGACGGGCTCGGAAAACAAAAACTCCGTACGCAGTAAATAGCGCAACTTCACGGGTCAACTCTCGTCGAAAAGGCAAGAAATGCTTCGCACCACCTTAGTGCAGAGCGTTGACAATTTTAAGCGCGCCTTCGGGGTTGTTAGCAATCTCCCCGACCTTAAGAGCCGCGAGCGCCTCCAGAGCATCCCCATTCAAAAGCACCGCCACGCGTTTAGTGTGCGCCAAAAGTCGCGGCAGCAGAGGCTCGACATCTTCCGCACCAAAACCCAAACGAATGCGCATATCAAGGCGTTCAGCGTACTTGCCTACCTTAAGAAGGTCGCGCCGCTCCAAATCGGCCACGTTGTCGTCGATCGAGCCCCAGAACGCAAGCAGCCAGTCCGAAACACGCAGAGTTTCCAGGAAGGCCGACTCCGCAATGGCACCCTTTTCGAGGTGATTCAATGCGAGCTGAACAAAGGCAAGCGACTCGGAAGTAATAAAGTTACGCAGAACGATGGCGTTATCGTAGGCGCGCGACAGATTCGAATACACCGAATCGGGATTTTGCGGATCAAAGAGGTAACGCACCTGAAAGTCATCAAGCCCCGAATAGATGTTCGAGGGAATGGACAGACGGCGACAGAAATCGACGTAGTCATCGTCATCCTGATCGAGCATGCGGTCGATCGAACGATTAAAAAGCTTAAGCGTCGAAAACACGCGTTCGACATAGCGCCCCAACCAGTAAAGTCGATCGGCCTGTTCGTTGGAAATGGTTGAGACGATGGAGACTTCGTTCATGGAGAATCCTTTCTTTTTGAGTGCTTTGCGTTATCGGCCTTTTTGATCCACCCCGCTCTTACGGAGCCTGCTTCACCTTTTCGGGCGCCATGACCCAGGTGTCCTTAAAGCCGCCGCCCTGCGAGCTGTTCACCACAAAACTGTCGGGAATACGCGAGAAACGCGTCAGTCCGCTCGGCCACACCTTCACGGAATCAGCTCCGGAAAGCACAAAGGCTCGCAAGTCGGCCTTTCGCATCACCGTTGCCTCGCCGTCCAAAACCGGCAGATCGATAAAGTCGATCACTTCCTGCACGATGAAGCGACGCGACTCGCGCACGATGCGTTCACGCCAGTCCCTCAGAGTCGCCTCATCCATGTCACGGCCGAACACAACGCCGTAGCCGCCCGCTTCAGCCACATCCTTGATGACGAGCTTTTCAAGGTTGGCAAGCACGTATTCGCGATCTTCTTCGTAGAAAGGCAGATAGGTCGGAGCGTTTCGGAGAATCGGTTTTTCTCCGAGGTAGTACTCGACCATCTTGGGCACGAAATAGTAGATACCCTTGTCGTCGGCCACACCGTTACCCGGAGCATTGATGATGGCCACATTGCCCGCGCGGTAGGCGTCCATAATGCCGGGCACGCCGATGAGCGACTCGGGCAGGAAGGTCAACGGATCGAGATACTCGTCGGAAATACGGCGATAAACGGCCCCCACCTTGACAGCACCCTTGCCGGCATCCCGGAAGTACAGCGTATTGCCTTCGACAAAGAGATCTTCGTTGGTCGCAAGCGCAAAGCCCGTACGTTCTGCCAGATAACTGTGTTCGAAGAATGCAGCGTTGTAGCGGCCCGGCGTCATGATCACGCAGATGCCGTCGGTTGCCACGCTGCGCATCATGTCTGCAAGCATGCTCGGGTAGGTACGGTTTTCAAGCACAGCCTGCGTGCGGAAGGTCTGCGGCGAAGCGCGGCGGCAGAGTTCTCGCGCAATGAGCGGATAAGACGCCCCCGAGGGAATACGCAGGTTGTCTTCGAGCACGTACCACGTACCGTCCTTGGCCTGCACAAGGTCGATCCCGGCGATGTGGGCATACACGTCCGCCGGCGGCCTGACGCCGTCGCAGGGCTTAAGAAAGCCGGATGAAGAAAATACAAATTCCGGCGGAATCACGCCGTCCGCAACAATCCGCTTTTTTCCGTAAATATCGGACAAAAAAGCATTGAGCGCCTTGACTCGCTGCGACAATCCCGCTTCCAGTTCAGCCCAGTGCGCTGCATCGATCACGCGCGGCAGAGGATCGAACGGGAAAAGCTGTTCACGAAAGGTGCCGTTTTTATAGATACCGAACTTGACGCCGTATCGCGCAAGCAGTTCGTTGATGGAAGAAGTGTTGCGGGTGAGCGAATGCATGTCGAGTCCTCAAGAAGGCGCACGCGGAGCGGCCGAGGCGCCTGTGTATTTTTAGGCTTCTTTTGATTGTCCCCCCAAAAAACTCGGAGCGCAAGAGACTCAGCCCCCAAAAGTCCGATTATTTGGATGAGGTCAGACGGAGTAGGCACTGCGTCCTATTCGCATTTTCCAAAACGCACCAACTTGGCGTATCGGTCGATGTTAAGATGAACGCACCATGACCAATCCGCGTCCCATTCCTGAAGTTCTGCCGACCTCTGAAAATGCCTCCGACGGCATTCTCGTTGTGCTCTTTCCCGGACTCGGCCCTCAAAGCTTCGGACCGCGTCGCGGCACGCTGTTCGACAACAGTGTTGATCACGGCCAAACGCTTGAGCGTTTCTGTGCGTGGTTTGACGTCTGGGGCATTCCCGTGCATCGGGTGCGCGGCAGTGAAACAGCGTTTGAAAAGAGCTTTTTTGCCGCGGAGTGGCCTGCCGATCCTGCGGTCTACGCCGGTGCTCACGGCCCCCAAATGGTCAGCAAAATCGCCGCACGCACCAAAGAACTTGCCCTCGTGCTCAAAGAGCGTCGCCCGCGCCTTGTCATTTTTTTGTCCTGTTACCTCTGGCAGGCGGCCAATCATCCTGACGCGCTCGAAATTCTGAAGCCGATTATCGGAAATCCCCTTGAAACGGGTCGCCGCATCACGTCCGAACGTCTGGCGGCCTATGTTCAGCCTTGGGAGAAGTGCACATTTCTGGCCCTCCCGCAACCGTCCAAGAATACGACGGAGCGCTATGTCTTGAGCCTTGCTGCCGGAGTGCAGAGCACGCTCACACAAGCTCGCACCGCAGCACCGACCTGTGCCGACCCGCTTTTGGCGCAGGCTGCCGAGCACCTGATCTACGATCGTGCTGCAAGCATCCGCAGCATTGCCGCCCATCTGCATATCGACACCAAGCGTGCCGAGAAGCTTTTTGACCAACTTGTTTGCAAAGATTAAATTCTCGCTACCGATCGATTTCCTGGTCATTGAATTAGTCACATGAGGAGTCAGTCAACATGATCGACAAAACCGTTGTTGTCGTCGCCACGGGTGGCACGATTGCCATGAAGTACGATGAAGCCAGCCAAGGACTTGTTCCGGCTTGTTCGGGCGCAGATCTGGCTGCAGCCGTGCCTGGTTTGAGCGCCATCGCTCCGCTCGAATTTATTCAGTTTTCCAACATTGCCTCACCCGCCATGACGCCTCAGAACATGTGGGATCTGCATGTTCGAATTGAAGAAATTCTGGCTCGAGACGATGTGGCCGGCGTCATTGTCACCCACGGCACCGACACGCTCGAAGAAACCTCCTACTTCCTGGACCTTCTGCACCACGGCGAAAAACCCATCGTCACGACGGCAGCCATGCGAGGCGCCGGCGACACCAGTCCCGACGGTCCCATGAACATCTACTGCGCCGTCAAGACAGCGGCCAGCAGCGAAGCCCGCGGCATGGGCGTGCTCGTGTGCCTCAATGAAACACTGCACGCACCCGGCGAAGTGACCAAGACGCATTCGGCC
This sequence comes from uncultured Sutterella sp., assembly GCA_945834535.1. Taxonomy (GTDB): domain Bacteria; phylum Pseudomonadota; class Gammaproteobacteria; order Burkholderiales; family Burkholderiaceae_F; genus Duodenibacillus. Next base: position 24,634 of record CAMAHM010000010.1, read on the forward strand.
AATCCGGCCACCTTCCAGTCGCCTTGGTGGGGTCCCGTCGGATACGTCGACTGCGACAAAATCGTCCTGCGCCGCAAGAGTTTGGGTGTCAAGCGCTTCCGTCCGAGCGCACTCACGGCCCGCGTCGACGTTATCAAGGCCATGACCGGATCGGGACGCGAATACATCGACTTTGCCGTCGCGCAGGGCTGCAAGGGCATTGTCATTGAAGGTTTCGGTCGCGGCAACCTGCCGCCCGCCATGATTCCCGGTATTGCCGATGCCGTGCAAAAGGGCGTTGCCGTTGTTCTTACGACGCGCACCGTGGGCGGTCGCGTGCTTGACGTGTACGGCTACCCGGGCTCGGTCACCGACAGCCGCCGCGCGGGCATCGCCATGGGCGGCGAAATCTCTGCTGCCAAGGCCCGCCTCAAGCTCATGCTGCTGCTCTCCGAGCAGCCTGAAATCGCGCGCGACCGCGACGCACTCGAAGCGATCTTCGACTGCTAACCTATTCCAAGAACCATCTCCCAAGATGTTTGCGGAAGTCTTTATCGGGCTTCCGCTTTTTTATTCTGTGGGTATCTGAAGAGCGCGTCGCCACAAAGCAAAAAAAGCCCCTCGCGGAGCTTTTTTTGCGGATGTCGGACACTTTTCTGAGAATGAAGTATCCGATGGGATCGGGATTAACGGCCGTTGCGCAGCGCAGCGATACGATCTTCAATCGAGGGGTGCGAAGCCATCAGGCTGCCGATTCCGCCCGAAATACCGAGCCCCTTGACGCTGGCGGGCAGTTCCGCCGGCTCCATCGTACCGAGGCGCTGCAGCGCGGAAATCATCGGTTCGGGACTGTTCATGATATTTGCAGCCCCCGCATCGGCGCGGTATTCACGGTGACGGCTGAACCAAGCCACGACCATGCCGGCCAAAAAGCCCAAAGCAATGTCCAGCACAAGGCTCGTCACGTAGTAGCCGACACCGGGACCTTCTTCTTCGTTGCGCAGAATCTGACGGTCGACCACCCAGCCGACCACACGGGAGATAAAGACCACGAAGGTGTTAACCACACCCTGCACGAGCGTCATGGTCACCATGTCGCCGTTGGCCACGTGGCTCATTTCATGGGCCAACACGGCCTCAACTTCCTTCTGATTCATCAGACGCAACAGCCCGGTGGAAACCGCCACCATGGAACTGTTCTTGGTAGCGCCCGTGGCAAACGCATTGGGTTCACCTTCGTAGATGCCGACCTCGGGCATCGCTACGCCGGCCTTGTCGGCCTGACGACGCACCACATCCACAAGCCAGGTTTCCAAACCAGGAGCGGGATTGTCGACATTGATCATCTGCACGCCCATGCTGTGCTTGGCCATCGTCTTGCTCATCAGAAGCGAAATGATGGAACCGGCAAAACCGACCACGAGCGAAAACACCATCAGCGCGGCGATATCAAGTCCGCCTGCGCCGGCCATCTGGCCGAAATTGAGTCCCGTAAGAAGACTCACCACGTTGAGGACGATGCCGAGCATCACCACAACGGCAATATTGGTCAGAATCAAAAGCGCAATACGCTTCATGAAAAATCCTTTTCTTGTTATTTATGAAGTTTTTGAACGCAAGCACCACCCGAGGCGTCATTGAACGCTGACGGCACACTGCGCACACCTTTAAGTCTAGCGACTGCGGGCCCGTCACCGCGTATGGATTTTTGGATTTGTTTTACGAAATGTTTCGTCGAACCGCGAAACTTCGCGATTCGCCCGCAAGTCGAGCAGAAACAATCCTGCCTTCAGGGATGAAGCACGGATCCTGTTGGCTACAATAGAGCCTGCAGGCTGCATCGAACTTTAGATGCAGCTCTTTTTGGGATAATTATGAGAAAAACTTCCTACGACACCCGTGCCGACTACGACGACGAAGAGTTCGAAGAGGATCTCGGCCCGTCCAAATCGCAAAAAAAGCGCGACTCCGAAGCCATGCAAAAGCTTGGGCTCGAACTTACGCGTCTGGCGCCCGACCAACTTGCCAAGGTCGACCTTCCCGAAGACATTCGCCTTGCCATCGAGGACTATAAGCGCATGAAGTCCTTCGGAGCCCTGCGTCGCCAAATGCAGCTCATCGGCAAACTGATGCGCCGACTTGACGGTGCGGCCGTGCGTGAAGCCATCGATCGTGCCACGGGCGAAAGCCGTGCGGCAGTCGCCGCCCTGCACCGCGCCGAGCGACTGCGCGACGCGATGCTTGCCGATGATGCGGCCGTGACCGACTACGTGGCCGAACACCCTGAGACGGACGTCCAAAAACTCCGTCAGCTCGTGCGTGCAGCCCGCAAGGAGCGCGAAGCCGCCAAGCCGCCCAAGAGCGCCCGCGAGCTCTACAAGCTGCTCTACGCGACCTTCCTGCCGCCTCTGACGCTTGACACGTCTTTGAGTGAGGAAGATGCCCCGCAGGAACAGGAATAATGTTTCCTGCCTGATTGTCACACTTGTATTGCACTGTTTTTTGGTTGTGCCGCCCCATTCGTGGGGCGGTGATCTTTGCAGGAATTCAATCGCCATGCGTGCACAACGTTCCGCCCCCAATGAACTGATCCTTGGTCTGGTGTCCGTCAGTGACCGTGCCAGCCGAGGCGTTTACGAAGACGAGGGCATTCCCGCCCTCAAAGAGTGGATTTCGAGCGCCGTGACGACGCCCGTGCAGTTTCACGAACGTTTGATTGCCGACGAGCAGTTCGACATCGAAAAAACGCTCCGTGAACTTGTCGACGACGTCGGCTGCGACCTTGTCTTTACGACGGGCGGCACCGGACCGGCCAGACGCGACGTCACGCCAGAAGCAACGCTTGCCGTCGGCACCCGTGAAATGCCCGGCTTCGGCGAGCAGATGCGCCGCATTTCCCTCAACTTTGTTCCGACGGCGATTCTCTCGCGTCAGGTAGCAGTGCTGCGCGAAATTCCCGACCATGCCGCGCTCATCGTCAACCTTCCCGGGCGCCCCAAGTCGATTTCCGAAACTTTGGGCGGATGCCGCGATGCGCAGGGCCGCGTGACGGTTGCCGGGCTCTTTGCCTCGATTCCCTACTGCATCGATCTCATCGGCGGACCGCGCATTGAAACCGACGCGGAGATTATCGAAGCCTTCCGCCCCAAGTCCAAGTCTCAGCCCGCAGCGCCTGCCTCATTCACTTCGTCTCTGCCCCGAGCCACATCGACGGTTACTTCCGCCCCGCAACCCGCGCCCGCCCCTGCGGCGGCAAACGCTGCTCCCAAGCCTGCCGCCTCCAAACCCTCTGCGAGCAGCTACGAAGGTTTTGCGCTCACTCGGCCTTTGGAAATTGCTTCGCCTGCCGACATGCCGCGCGCAGGTCTTGGCAACCGTACCGATCACGCATACGCGGTGCCCAACACCGCTGCGCCTCGCCCGAGCATGACGGCCGAAGCTATTGCGCGGCGCTCCGTGCAGCATCGCCCGCAGACCGTGGTTGCGCAACGTCAGACGGGGGGCGTCCCTATGTTCGGCGCGCGCCAAAATGGGATCGAACCGCTTGAGCTCTTTGTCAAGGAGCCTGAAGGAAACCAGCAACCCGCCTGCACCGTTATCTGGTTGCACGGACTCGGGGCCGATGCCCATGACTTTGAATCGCTTCCCGAGCAGTTGCGCGAATACGGCGCGCCTGCCGCACGCTTCATTTTCCCCAACGCGCCCGAAAGAGAGCTGACCATGCAGCCCGGGCACCCCGTGCGCAGTTGGTACGACATCCTTCGCTCGGACTTTGTGAGCGAAGAGGATCTCCCGGGCCTGGCGAAAATGCACCTGCGCATCTCACAGATCATCAACTCCATCGTGAGCTCTGGGCTTCTTGCCGAACGGATTTTCCTCGGCGGTTTCTCGCAGGGCGGCGCCATGGCGCTTTACAGCACGCTGCGTCAGGCCCGTACGCTTGCGGGTTGTATTTCGCTTTCGGGCTACCTGCCCGCTCCGCAGCTTCTTGCACACGACGCCACGCCGGGCGGCCGCGCTACACCCATCTACATGGGCCACGGCTCATTCGACCACGTGATTAATCCGCTGATCGCCCAAAAGGGGGCCGATGCCGTCGAGAAATGCGCCGACACCCTGATTTGGCGCGAGTACGACATGGATCATGAACTGTGCCCCGAAGAGCTTGCGCATGTGGCGCAGTTCATCAATACGGCACTGCAAAATTAAGAGGAACTTTTGCATCGACCTTCAGAGGCAGCCTCGGCTGCCTCTTTTGGTCTCGGTTTCGGGGCGCAGACAGGCGGATGCTAAACTCGATGACAGCCTCCCGTCCGCCCTTTGAATCCATCCCGTCTATGTTTAACTGGTTCGGCTTTCTGTCCTACGCCGTCATCTCGACCATCACGCCGGGGCCCAACAATCTCATGTCGATGGCCAATGCAAGCCGCACGGGATTGCGCCGTTGCATTCCGTTCAACTTCGGCATCTGGGTGGGATTTTCGGCCGTCATGCTGCTGTGCACAGCCTTCTGCACTACGCTCTCAACACTCATTCCGGCCATCATGACGCCGATGCTTGTGGTCGGTGCGGGCTACATGTTGTGGCTGGCGTGGATCACTTTTCGCCGCGGGCCCATCACCGACGCCGAACCGAGCAAGGGAACGGGATTTCTTGCGGGGATGCTTTTGCAGTTCGTCAATCCCAAAATATACGTCTACTGCATTGTGGCCATGCAGGCCTTCATTCTTCCCGTCTACCGGGACGAGCCTTGGATTCTCGTTCTTTTTGCCCTTTTGATGTCGACCATCGGAGCGTCCTTCAATATCCTTTGGGCGCTCTTTGGCGTAGCGTTCCGAATACTCTTTTCCGGCTACGCACGCCTTACCAACACCATCATGGCCGCACTGCTCGTCATGTGCGCGGTGTCTCTCTTCTTTTAGAAACTGTTTCGACGAGCTC
>CAMAHM010000011.1 GCA_945834535.1 uncultured Sutterella sp.
CCGAACTCACACGCGCCTTTGCACACGCCTCGGAAGAAGCGCGCATCGACGGCGCGCGTCAGAGCCGTACGCCGGCAGTGATGGATGCTTTGGCGGAGCGCCTCGTCGTGCAGGCGGGGGGAAGCGCCGCTACGGGCGGTTGGGTCGATATGTGTGATGCGGGCCTTTGGAACGTGTGGACGGAGTGCGTCGACGAGAAGGAACTCGTCTATGCGCTCAGAGTGCGGTGCAGCGAACACGGCGGCGACTCCGTGGGCAGCGATGAGTCGCAATAATCAATCGATCCAGCGATTGGAGTCCGGCCCCCAGTAGTCGTCCGAAACGGGGTGCTTTTTCTTGGGTTGCTGCTCGGTGTCGTGCAGCGTGCCGTCTTTTTTCTGAAAGCGCCCGTAGGAGACGATGTTCCAGTCCTTGTACCAGCACACCATGCGCACCACGACGATCAGCATGGTCGCAAACCACAGTGTCTGCGTTTCATCGCTTCCCGAATAAATGAGGCCGATATAGACCCAGCAGCCGGCAAAGGCCGCCGAAGCATAAGGTTGGCGGTCGCTCAAAACGAGCGGCATGCGGTTTAAAAAGACGTCGCGCACCATGCCGCCGAAGACGGCCGTGCACACCCCGAGCATGGCCGAGGGCAGGGGGCCGATCCCTGCCTTCATCGACATGGCCGTGCCGCAGATGGCAAAAAAGCCCAGCCCAAGAGCGTCGGAAAAAATAAAGAGCGTGTGCAGGAGCTTTTCTTTGAGAGAGCGCATCACAAAGGGCGCAACGATTGAAAGCCCCAGCGTCATCCAGACGTATTCCTCGTGCGCAATCCAGTAAAAGGGGCGGTTGTCGATAATGAGGTCGCGCATGAGACCGCCGCCGAAAGCCGTCGTAAAAGCGAGCACAAACACGCCCACCGGGTCGACCTTTTTGCCCATGGCCGCCAGGATGCCGGCAAAGGCAAAACCCACAATGCCGATAAAGTCGGCGAGCAAAAGAAAGTCAATCTCCATAGTCAGGAAGAAAAAATCGAATTCGAATACAGATAAAAGGGGAAAACGTTCTTTTGAGGACAGATGTTATCAAAAGGGCGCAAGTTGCATGGCTTTATCTCAAAAGTCGGAGCTCGTTTATGCGCTTTTTTCATGCTTGGGCGTAAAAATCCCGTGGTCGCGCAACAGCAAACGTGATATTGTCAACAAAATAACGTCGCAAGACAACAAAAACGGCGCTTTCACAGGGCGTCGAATCGTGGTTTTCCGCCTTTTTCGGCAAGCCGCGATCCAACATAAAAAGAAGGGAATCCTCATGAGTGAAGCAAAATCCAAGAAAGCCAAAATCCTGGCCAAGTCGGCCGCCGAGCGCGGCGCGATGGCTAAGGCTGAGTTGGCCAAGGCCAAGGAAGAAGCCCGCGAGCAGCGCGTTGACCCCCTGTCGGATGTGATGATCCTCGACCCCAAGGAAGATTCGGTCAAGAGCCTGCAGCGCTTCATTCGCGGCGTGGGCGGCTCCCACGGCGGTGACTACGAAAAGATTGTTCCCGGAGAATTTGCCGATCAGGTTCTGGCCGGTCTGCAGCCCGAATCGCGCAACAAGCTGCTGCGCGATCTGATCATCCGTGAAGTCAACAAGCGTACCGACAACTTCCGAAAGAACCGCGACCGAATCGATGAGCTCGTTGCCGATCCCGATTCGGGCGCCTATCCGTACGTCAACATCTACGACAATTCGCTCTACGAAGAGCAGCTCTACGGGTTGCAGATCGAACTGCTGAAGGTTCAGAAGTACGTCAAGGAAACCGGCCGCAAGATCATCATCCTCTTTGAAGGGCGTGACGCGGCCGGCAAGGGCGGTACCATTGCCCGCTTTACCGAATCGCTCAATCCCCGCGGCGCGCGCGTTGTGGCTCTTCCCAAGCCCACCGAAGCCGAAGCGCGTCAGTGGTACTTCCAGCGCTACAGCAAGCAGCTTCCCGACCCGGGCGAAATGGTGTTCTTCGACCGCTCCTGGTACAACCGCGCTGTCGTTGAACCCGTGATGGGTTTCTGTACGCCTGAACAGACGGATCTCTTCTTGCGTGAAGTGCTCTTCTTTGAAAAGAGCCTTGTCGACAACGGCATTCACCTTTGCAAGCTTTGGCTCGACGTGGGTCGCAAGGAACAAAAGCGCCGCTTCAAGGTGCGTCGTGAAGATCCGCTGCGCAGCTGGAAGCTCTCGCCCGTCGACCTTGCCTCGCTCGAGAAGTGGGACGACTATTCTGTGGCCATCGAAAAGATGCTGCGTCAGACCGACGCTCCCTACGCGCCCTGGACGGTGATCCGTTCGGACGACAAGCGTCGTGCACGTCTGAATGCCATCCGCTCGTTCCTTAAGGAAATCGACTATCCGGGCAAGGACTGGAACGTGATCGGTCGCGTGGACGGCCGCATTGTTCTGTCGGCCTCCGAGTACATGCGACTGCACCAGACCTACAAGCAGTAAGGTCTGAAAGCCGCTTCATTCGGCTCACAAAAAGCCCGTGCGAGACTCTCCCCGCACGGTTTTTTTTATGCTTCTGCCGCCGGGCCGCCGTCAGGCCGGACCGAACTCGGCAAAGCGGTGGCGCAGCACAAAGCCGATGCGGCTCACGGCACTCAGCATCTGCTCACGGTTGAAAAAGCCGAATCCGAGCACAAGCCCGCGCATGGCCTGCGAGGAGCCCGGAGCGTAAAAGCTCGACAGATACCGCGTCTCCACCCCCTGCTCGAGGCAGGCTTCGAAAACCGCTTTGTCGTCGATCGCCTGATTGTGAAAGCGAAACGTCACGTGCATGCCCTGAGCTCCCGAAATGAAGCAGCCCCAGTCGCCCCAGTCGCGCTCGACGAGTTCACGGATTTCGTGGTAGCGCGTGTCGAAGATCTGACGCATTTTGCGCACATGCGCTTCGTAAAAACCGTCCTGGATGTATTCGGCCACGGCGTGCTGAGCGATGGAGTGGCTCTGGCGGTCCAAAATCAGACGCATGCCGGCAAAGCTTTCGACGAGATGCTCGGGGACGATCAGGTAGCCAAGACGCAACCCCGGAAAGAGCATCTTGGAGAACGTGCCCACGTAGATGACGTTGGCGCCGTGGTCCATGCCGTAAAGCGCGGGGAAGGGGAGGTTGCCCTCGTACCTGAGTTCGCTGTCGTAGTCGTCTTCGACAACCCACGCGCCCGACACCTGCGCCCAGTCCAAAATGGCGCGTCGACGCTTCATGCTCATCACCACGCCGAGGGGGCACTGGTTGGAGGGCGTGAGAAAAATCGCCCTGGGGTTGGGACACAGCTCTTTGGCGGCCTCGATGTCGAGCCCCTCGGCGTCTACCGGTGCATACACGGGATCAATGCCGCGCAGAAAGCCCGCAGCGCGCAACAGAGGATAGGCGGGATTTTCAATGCACACCCGATCGCCGGGATTGAGCAGTGTCATCATCGCCATCATGAGGCCGAGCTGCGAGCCCGAGGTGACGACGACCTGTTCGGGGCGGCACTGAACGTTTCTTAAGCGCGAAGCGATGCGCGCAATCGCTTCACGCAGCGCGGGCAGGCCGCAGGGGTGGTCGTACACCTGATCGAGCAGATGTTTTTTGGCGGCACGCTGGAAATAGGCCTGAAAGTCGCGCGGCGAAACGTCGGCCGAGGTCGAGACGATGGCCAGCGGTATGTTTTTCTGCGGCATCAGATAGCCGAGCGCCGACACGCAGACGGCGGTGGAGTCGGCGATCGGTTTTTGCACGGCGCTTGCCGCAGGCGGGGCGGCGGCGGAGGTTTTGCGGCAGACGTGACTGCTGCTCACAAACGTACCGCGTCCGCGCACGGAAAAAAGGAGCCCCTCGGCGATGAGTTCGGCATACGCCGCATCGACCGTGGCGCGGGCAACGTTGAGGTACTGCGCCAGCTGACGAATCGGCGTCACAAGGTCGCCGGGCATCAGGGCGCCCGTCTGCACGGCCCGCCGTACAGCCTCAGCAATCTGCTTGTCGAGCGTGATGTTGCTGGTGCGGTCAAGGGTGATCTCAAAACCGAGAATGGGGTGGCTGGTTCGGGGCATCGTAGGCTCGCGAAAGACGGATGTTGCGCTAAGCGCAGTGAAGCACGAGCCGATTGTATTGTGTTTGAAGGCAATGCATCGGCCTGAGGGAAAAAATACCTCGGAAAACGCAGTCTTCCGAGGCCCAAGGAGGCAGGGGGCAGGACCGCGCGGTGCGGCCCCGTTGGATGAGGATTAAGGCACTTTGTAGCCGAATTTCTCACCGAGCTGATGACACTTGCGGCAGAAGTTTTCGCTTGCCTTGTGTTCCTTATGCCAGAGCGTGCAGCGGACTTCACCGGCATGGCTGTCATGAGGATTGGGTACGATGCGGGACGTCTTGGCCGCTACCGAGTCGTAGCTGTGGCAACTCTGACAGGCCTGCTGAGGCGCGGCATCCGTGCGTTCTTCCTCACGTTGGGCGGCGTGACTGTGAATCCCAAGTTTGAAGCTCTGAACGCACAGGGCGACGTCATCGGCAATCTGTACGTCACCGGCCAGGATATCGGCGGTCTCTACGATTCGTCCTACGACCTCAAGGCCGAGGGCTTGGCTTCGTCCTTTGCTCTGACTCCGGGGCGACTGGCTGCTGAAAATGCCATCAAGGACATCAAGGCCCGTCGATAAAAAGAGTCGCATACGGCTCGCCGACAATCCTTGGCGAGCCGTGTACACAGCACATTCACCCCATTGATAGCGAAACACATCATGCGTTTTCTCACCCCCGCACTTTTAGCCGCTTTCTGTGCGGCAGCCCTGGCGAGCAGCCCCGCCGTCTCCTCTACGATGATGATGAAGTATTCGGCCAAAGGCGTGACCTGCGTGCAGTGCCACAAGACCAAGACTCCGACCAAGCCGTTCTCACCGGACGCGCCGACTTTGCCATCGTCACGGACGTGAACGTGGCACCTGACGTGCACCGACTGCGCCTTTATCCGCTCGAACGGGTGGTGCTGATGCGGCGCAACCATCCGATGACGCGCCTGCGGCGAGCGCTCACCGCCGAGGATCTCGCGCACTGGGATCGCGTATCGATTCAGACGGGCCGAATTTCATCCTGGGTGGGACCTGATCAGGAACTCTTTTCAAGCGAACGGCATATGGAGCACGCCAAATTTTCCACGTCGCGCTTTAACCTTGCCTGGGAGGTGATGGAAAAAAAACGACCTCATCGCCGTGTGCGGTTTTCGCACCGCAGAAATCGCGATGCGCCAGAGCGCGCTCACCTTCATGCCGCTTGAAAAACGTCCTGACGAACCGCAGGTGTGGAATGCGCTGATTTGGTCTGAAGTGATCCACAACGACGGTGCATGCATCTGGTTTAGAGGTCTGTGGGCCCGATGGGCTCGTCAGGAGGCCGAACGTATGGACCAGATTCGCAAAACTGTCGGACTGCCGCCGGTCACATAAAAGACCGTTAATAAACTTTAAACGGCTCGTTTGCATCTGAATTTCTGTGTTACGGCTCTTTTGCGAGCTTTTGCAGATATTCCTCGTATCCCTTGGCACGCAGTCTGCAGGCCGGACACTCGCCGCAGCCGTAGCCCCAGGTGTGCAGCCTGGAGTGCTCGCCCGTGTAGCAGGTGTGGGTTTGCCGAACGATGAAGTCGACAAGCGCGTCACCCCCGGTCTCGCGTGCAAGTTCCCACTCGTGCGCCTTGGAGCAGTGCATGAAGGGGGCAACAACGCGGATGGGATACTCCATGCCGCGCGACAGACTCAGGGCGAGCGGTTCGAGCGACTCCTCACGACAGTCCGGGTAGCCCGAATAGTCTTGCTCGGAAACGCCCAAAATGATGTCGTGCGCGCCGACCCGATAGGCAAGCGCCGCCGCATATGTGACAAAAAGCAGGTTGCGGCCCGGCACGAACGTGTTGGGCAGGCCCTTCTCGTCGTCAAAGATGATGGCCTCGCTGCGCGTGAGCGCGCATTCGGCGATGCGTCCGTACTGAGAGAGGTCAATGAGAAGGTCGCCTCCCAGCGCACGGGTGCCAAGCAGGGGCTCGATGTCGGCAAGAATGCGGCTGCGGCACTCGAGTTCTGCCGCGTGCCTTTGGCCGTAGTCAAAGCCGATCGTGTAGACCGCTTCGTAGGATTTAAGAGCCATGGCCAAAGCCGTCGTTGAATCCTGGCCGCCCGAAAAACACACTACGGCTTTTTTGTCGGCTTCTTTTGTCTGCATGTCGCTCTCCTATGCTGTCGGGCCAATGGCACCTGAACCGTGATTGCGGCGCACAGTCTAGTCTTCTTCAGCCGTTAGGCGATGACGGGACGCAACATTTGCCGCCAAGCGAGCGTTGCCCGATAAATCCTCCTTCGGCAAGGCGCTATACTCAGTCGGATTCAACCGATTTTTGAGGAGCCTCCATGGCCGAACTCACGCCCCGGGAAGTCGACCGCGTGATGCAGGCACTGCCGCCGCAGGCGCGTATTGCCCTGAACGCCATGAGCGAGCTGCAGCATCGCTCGCCCGAAGACGTACTGCGCGACGAGATCCGCAACTACATTGCCGGACGCATTCCCGCGGTGGATCTTGAAGGAGCCGTGGCTTCCATTCGTTCGAGCGCCTATGAAGCGGGACGCCTTATAGGCACGCTTCGCGGCTGGGCCAAACGCTTTGGCGAGGACTGAGCCCGCCCGCGTCGTCGGTGCACAGACCGTACGATCGGTTGACGTTTTTTTAACAAACCTAAGGAGAGTGAAGTTGAAGATTTCGACCTTTGCCGTTGCCGGCACTCTGGCCGCAGCTTTCGCCGCCGCGCCCGCCATGGCGCAGAGCGTGGACGCACTGCTTGCCGCTGCTCAGAAGGAAGGTGCCGTCTATTCGGTCGGTATGCCCAACACCTGGGCCAACTGGGTGGGCACCTGGAACGATCTGCAGACCAAGTACGGCATCAAGACGCAGGACACGGACATGAGTTCGGCTGAAGAACTCTCCAAGTTCATCGCTGAAGGCAAGAACGCCACGGCCGATATCGGCGACGTGGGTTTTGAATTCGGCGAAATTGCCCGCAAGAAGAAGATCACGATGCCCTACAAGCCCAGCACCTGGGATCAGATTCCCGGTTGGGCCAAGGACAAGGACGGTCACTGGTGCCTTGCCTACACGGGTACCGTTGCCTTCATCATCAATAAGGAAATCGTCAAGGACATTCCCAAGACCTGGTCGGACCTCCTGAAGGGCAAGTACCGCGTCTCCGTGGGTGCCGTCGGCTCTGCCTCGCAAGCCAACTTCGCCGTGCTCGCTGCGGCCATGGCCTTCGGGGGGGACGAAAAGAACCTCAACCCGGGCTACGACTTCTTTGCCAAGATCGCCAAGCAGGGCCGCCTTTCGATGGTTGACCCTGTCGTCGCCAATCTCGAAAAGGGTGAAGTCGAAGTTGGTCTCTTGTGGGACTTCAACGCCCTCAACTACCGCGATCAGGTTGACCGCAGCCGCTTTGAAGTGCTGATTCCCTCCGAGGGTTCGGCCATGAGCGGTTACACCACCGTGATCAACAAGTTCGCCAAGCACCCCAATGCGGCCAAGTTCACGCGCGAGTACATCCTTTCGGACGCCGGGCAAATCAACCTCGCCAACGGTTACGCCCGTCCGATTCGTGCGCAGTTCCTGACGCTGCCGCCCGAGGTGCAGGCCAAGATGCTGCCCAACGAGCAGTATGCAAACGCTCGCCCGATCAAGGATTTCGACGCCTGGACCAAGACTGCGGCCCGTCTGTCGCGCAACTGGCAGAGCAAGGTCGCCATCCACATGAAGTGATGCCTGCGGGATAAGCGACTGACGTCGCACGGAACGGCAGACTGCTTAAATATGCGGCCTGCCGTTCTTTTTGCGTGCCTCAAGCTGCACAGTCAGGGAGACGCAAAGGCTGAAATTTCGCGACTTTTGTCCCCAAAGGCCTGCGTTCAGACAAAAGCCAGGCTTCGGCCGTTAGAATGCTTCTTTGGATCCAGACAGCCTTTTGCCCGAACAGACATGTCGAACGCAGTCAAACAGGGCGGCTCGGGGCTCAGCGTGTGGTCGCACATCGGCCACGCTGCGCTCATTGCCCCTTTTGCCGTCTTTTTCATCGCCTTTCAAATCATTCCCATGTTCTGGGTCGTCGTCAACTCGTTTTGGGTTGAGGCCGATGAAGTCTGGGGGCCGGGCAACTACCTGGAAATTTTCGGCGACGCTTTCTACGCCCAGTCCTTTACGAATTCGCTTTGGCTCAGTTTTGCGAGCGCCCTCGTCGGGCTCGTGATCAGCGGTTTTTGTGCCTACAGCCTCGGCAAAGTGTCGCCGCGCGTGCGCGACTGGATGGTGTCCTTCACCAACATGACGAGCAATTTTTCGGGGGTGCCGCTTGCTTTTGCGTTCATCATCATCCTCGGTTTCAACGGCTCGATCACGCTGATGCTCAAGAGCTGGGGACTCATCGACAACTTTAACGTCTACGGCATCAACGGTCTTTTTCTGATCTATACCTATTTCCAGATTCCGCTGGGCATCCTGCTCCTTTTCCCGGCGTTTGCGGCCCTTAAGCCCGAGTGGGAGGAGGCGGCCCGCACCATGGGGGCGGGAAAATTCGTCTATTGGACGCGTGTGGCGGTGCCGGTGATGCTGCCGGCCCTTTTGGGAACGTTCACGATTTTGTTTGCCAACGCCATGGGTGCCTACGCCAGTGCCTATGCCCTCACGGTGGGCAACTACAACCTCGTCACCATCCGCATCGGTCAGCTCGTGTGCGGCGACATTTTCTTTGAGCCCAATATGGCGGCCGCTCTGTCGGTGCTCCTTATCCTGATTCTCGGCTTTGTGACGGCCGTCTACCGCTGGCTTATCCGGAGGTCCTACCATGCAGCCCGTTAATCGCAAAGTCTTTGATGCCGGGCGTCTGTGGCACGGCTTTGTCATCGGTTTCGTGGTGCTGGTGCTGGGGCTGCCCATTGCGGCCACCGTGCTTTATGCTTTTGCCTCGTCCTGGGGGGCGACCATTTTGCCCGACGGACTGACGCTTAAGTGGTTTGCTCGCCTTTTGTCCGACGCACGTTTTCTTGAAGCGATGGGCAGAAGCTTTTTCATCTGCCTGTGCACGCTCGCGTTTTCCACCCTTCTTGTGCTGCCGATGGTTTTTGCCATCTTCTACTACTTCCCCAAGCTCAAGGACTGGATGGAAATCATCATCATCCTGCCTTTTGCCGTGCCGCCCGTCGTCTCGTCGGTGGGGCTGCTGCAGCTGTACGCCGGCGACCCGTTCCCTCTTGTCGGAACGCCGTGGATTTTGATCGGCACCTACTTCACGATCACCGTGCCTTTCATGTATCGGGCCCTTGCCAACGGGCTCGACGGCATCAACCTCAAGGATCTGATCGACGCCGCGCACCTTCTGGGGGCCAATACGTTCACGGCGTTTATCCGCTGCATTCTGCCCAACCTCAACCGCGCGCTTTTGGCGTCGCTTTTCATCAGCTTCAGTTTTCTGATGGGCGAATTCGTCTTTGCCAACATTTTGGTGGGTACGCGCTACGAGACGCTGCAGATCTACCTCTACACCAAGCGCATGACGAGCGGGCATCTGAATGCCGGCATCGTGGCGACGTACTTCTTCCTCACCTTGATTCTGACCTGGCTTGCCATGTACCTGTCGCGGCCGCGCAAGGTTAAGCGCGTCGAGGACGAGGAATGAACAATCACGCAATGCATTCATCCGCACCGACTCCGTTCGGTGCGGTTCAAACCGACAACGACTTCAAGCACCATGCACGACTACGTACGCGTTAAGGGACTTTCCAAACACTTCGGCGGGACCAACGTTTTTTCCGACCTGTCGTTTGATATTTCCAAGGGGGAATTCATCACGCTTCTCGGCCCTTCGGGGTGCGGCAAGTCGACGCTGCTGCGCTGCCTTGCCGGGCTCGAAAATCCCGATGCCGGTTCCATCAGCGTCAACGGTGAGGACATTACGCATCTCAAAGCTCAGAAGAGGGGCATTGGGATGGTCTTTCAGAGCTACGCTCTTTTTCCCAACATGACGGCGGCTGAAAACGTCGCCTTCGGGCTCAAGATGCAAAAGCTCGACAAGGAGCTGATTGCTTCCCGTGTGGCCTCGGTTCTGGAAACCGTGGAAATGATCGGGCATGAGAAGAAGTACCCCGATCAACTCTCGGGCGGTCAGAAGCAGCGTATTGCGCTTGCCCGCGCGCTCGTCACCGAACCGCGCATCCTTTTGCTCGATGAGCCGCTGTCGGCTCTGGACGCACGCATTCGCCGCAACCTGCGCGAACAGATTCGAGACATTCAGAAAAAGCTCAAGCTCACCACGATCTTCGTGACGCACGATCAGGAAGAGGCGATGACGATGAGCGATCGGATCTTTCTGATGAACCGAGGCAAGTTTGTTCAGATCGGTACGAGTGAGGAGGTGTACCTGTCGCCCGCTACCGAATTTGCCGCCCGCTTCATCGGGTCCTACAACCTCATCAGCGCCGCCGACGCGAAGACGCTGATCGGCTTTGAGAGTCCCGAACCGATCGTAGCCGTGCGACCTGAGTCGGTGTTCGTGCGTGAAGCGGGGGCCTCGTACCCGGCCTCCTGCTCGGCACCCGTTGCCGCGCGAGTGCTCTCGCATCAGCTTTTGGGCAACGTGATTCGCTACCGCATTCAGGCCGGTGAAGTGACGCTGACGGTCGACGTGATGAATCGCTCGAGCGCTCGTCTCTACGCACCCGGAAGCGACGTGGAGCTTCTCTTTAACATGGCCGAATTAAAGCCCCTTGCAAGGGATGCGGTCTGATTTGCAAATCGCCTGACAATGGTGCTCGATCGGTCGAGCACCTTTAGCGGTTGAGTTCTTCGACCATGCGACAGTAAAAGTCGTACCGCTCGGGACGGATGCGGCCTTCTTCGAGCGCCGCACGCACCGAGCATCCCGGCTCACGGGTGTGGGTGCAGTTGTAAAAACGGCAGCCGTCCACGCAGCGCGCGATGTCGGGCATCGCCTGCAGAACGTCCGTGGCCGTCACATGCCCCAGCCCGAATTCCTGAAAGCCCGGACTGTCGATGATCTGCGTCGGCAGCCCCGCCAGTTCGGTGCTGTAGAGCGCCGTCGTTGTCGTCGTCTGCTTGCCCAAATCGAGCGCTTCGGAAAATTCGCGCGTGCGGGCCTGCGCTTCGGGTACGAGCGCGTTGAGAATCGAGCTCTTGCCCATGCCCGACTGACCGACCAAAAGAACGGAACCGCCGCCAAAGCGCTCCGACAAGAGGGCCTTTGTCTGCTCCGGCTCCGCGGTTGCCGACACGTGCAGCACTTCTTCGGCCCCCATCTCGGACATCATGCGGCAGAAGGCTTCGATTTCCTCGCGCCTGTCGTCCAGATCCTTTTTGTTGCGGATGAGCACGATGGGAATGCCCGCCGTGCGCGCAGCGATGACGGCCTTCCACACAAACCAGGGATTAAAGCTCGGACGAGAGGCAAAGACCACCGCCACGAGCGTGAGGTTGCTTGCCAGCTCTTTGACGCGCCACTCATCGGAGCGGTAAAGGAGATTGCGTCGCTCGCAGACGCTCTCAATTGCAACCACGCCGCCCGAAGGGGAAGTGCATTGCACGGTGTCTCCCACGACGACGTCGGACTTCTTGCCGCGTCTGTGCGCTTCATAGACCGAGCCGTCGGGGGCCGTGACGAAGTGATGGCGACCGTGGGTGCGGGTCACCAGGCCGGTAAAGGCAACGGAGTCGGCCGATTTATCGGCTTTGCGGGCGTTCTTTGCGGGTTTTGCCATGCCTTATCCCTGCTGCAGTGAAAAGCCGCGGCTTCTGAGGTTGGAAGCCTCCCGAAGACGTTCGGACTTAAGTTGAACGCGCTGGCGCAGTTTCTCGTCACGCTCGGTGCGGCGCTTGTCGATGATGTTGTTAAAGAGCATGGCCCGTGTCTTTTGCTCGTCGTGGGCGGCGTGCGCGTAATGACGGCTGTCCCGTTTTTTCTGCATAAGCGCGACGCTGATGCGCTGCGTGACATGGGGGCGCCGATGATTGGCAAGCGAATAAATTGGGTTGGGCGTCAGGCTCATGCGGTAGTCGCGGTGCAGTTTGGCGAGTGCGCGCACAAGGGGCTTGGCACCCGCCACGCGCACGGCGTAGGCGTCTTCATCAAACTTGAGCATGCGGGTAAAGGCGTGTACGACAAACACCAACGGATACAGAATCACAGGCACCAGCACGATGACAATGCAAAATAACAGTGCCGGATTTACGGTGCCGTTGGGAATGGCCAACGCCGGCTCAATGTTGAGCGCGCGGTAAAAATAGGGCTTTTGTGCAAGCCACGCGAGGCCCCACCAGAAAACACAGGCAAGAAAACTGAAAAACGTCAGGCGCGCAATGTTGTGCCAGCGATCGACGCGGCCGATCGCGGCAGCGGCAATGGCGGTGACTTCTTCGTCCGTGAGCCTTTCAAGCACGTGCTCAAAAATGACAAGGCGTGCTCGCCCGCCGCGTTTGGCCAAAAGGGCATGTCCGTGGCGCCAGTGAGCGGGGCGCCGGGCCACGCAGATTTCGGCGTGCTGCCAGCCCGTCTGGCGCAAAAGTGCTGTAAGGCAGTCCTTTAACGAGCCCTCTGGCATGGGGCGGGTCTGCGAGGAAAAACCGATGAGCCAGTTGGGCGCCAGAATGAAACGCCAGACAAACCAAATAAGATTCAGAACGAGAACGAACGCCCACCACCAGTAAGAGGCGCTCATGAGGATGACGGTGGCTCCCAAAAGCAACGGAACAACGCCCACAGCGCCCAGAGCGATTTCCTTGAGTCGTTCGATGAACCAACGCATCGGGGGCGTGCGCTCAAAGCCGTAGCGCTCGTTTATCTTGAATTCCTTCCACCAGGACACGGGGAAATCAATGATCGTCAGAGCGGCAAGTACGATTCCGAGAAGGGCAAATTCGGCAGCGATCCCCTGACCGAACAGTGTGGTCACGCCGGCAAGCAGCACTGAAAAGCCGCTGCCGTAAGTCAGAAGCACGGCAATACAGGCGCAAAGCAGAGCGCTTACGAGGTCGCACTGAATGATTTCTCCGGTGTAGTCCACCGCCTTGCGGTGTTCGGCAAGCGAAATAAAACGGCGAAAAGCCGCAGGGACGACATTGGCGGAAGCCTCCTCGCTGCGGACCTCAAAAATCGTGAGCGCCACATGCACGCACACGTAAAGGGCAACGAGACCGGCAAAGACAAGTTTCAGAGTCGACGTAATGTCGGGCATTGCAATGGGGGAAACAAAATGGGCAGAGCACTAATCAACCCTATACAATAGCCCAGAATTCGGGCTTCGTGGGTCGATTGCGTCAAGATTCCCGGCGCCGACCCCGTCCCGCAGGATTTGTTGCAACCCGGATGCGGAGTGCTTCTGATAGGCAGAGCGCAGTCGGGCGTTTTTCATGTGTCGGCAAAAGTATGTCTGTGACTGATTCGAGTTTCGTAACGGTTGAGCGCGATCCGCGCTACAGCGAAAGCAATCTTATTTGGATCGATATGGAAATGACGGGGCTGCAGCCCGAGGTGAACCGCGTGATCGAAATCGCCGCGGTCATCACTGACAGTGAGCTCAACATTCTCTCCGAAGGCCCCGTGATTGCTATTCACCAGTCGCCGGCCGTCATGCGCTCGATGGATGCCTGGAACACGGCCACGCACGGTCGTTCGGGGCTGACGCAGCGCGTTTTGGAAAGCACGATCGACGAAGAGGCGGCGACGGATTTGTGTCTTGCGCATTTTGCGCGTTTTGTGCCGGCCGGCAAGAGCCCGATGTGCGGCAATACGATCGGGCAGGATCGCCGTTTCATGGCCCGTTGGATGCCCCGACTGGAAAACTACTTCCACTACCGCTCAATCGACGTTTCGAGCATCAAAGAGCTCGCGCGTCGCTGGAAGCCCGAACTTTTGTCTATGCAGGCCAAGTCCACCCGTCACGAGGCTCTGAGCGATATTCTCGATTCGATCGATGAACTGAAGTTTTATCGCGAGCACGCGATGAAGATCTAGGCGGGAAGCCGAGGGGCGCAGCGACTCCCGAAGAACTTCGGAAGGTACCAGTCTGCGATAGGACACAGGCCGAAAGCGGGCTTCAAGCTAAATTGCTCGGTTAGAGATTAGAGCCCGCGGGTCTGGATAACGGCAACGCACCTTCCGACTACAGAGTAGTTTTTTAAGAGCTCTTCTGAATTCTTGAGGATGAGATCTTCGTAGCCCTTATTGTCTGAAAGAAGCACGATCTTTTTGTCTGCGTAGACTTGTACCCTGAGAATGAATATCGTGCCTGCGTAGGCGATGGCGAAGCCCCCGGAGCTGAGGGTTTTCTGTGTCAGATCAACCACAACAACGTCATTGCGAAGCAGAAACGGGGCCATGTTGTCACAAGTGTTCGTGACCAACCTGAAGGCTGTAGGATTTGCCGTGGAGAAGGGGTGGCTGTACAGCCATGTCTTTTCTACTCCCACGAAGCTCATTTGACAAAGAGCGAAGGCGTCTGAAGTCTCATACTTTTTGACCTCAAGTGCCGGGATAAGCACAACAGGGACCTGAGGATCAAGATCATCTAGGTTGCCGCTTTGTACTTCGACTGGCGTTGCGATCCTATCCAACGCTCCGAGCTCAAGCCCGATTTTCTTTTCAATGTCTCTTGCAACCCGCTCGCCGAAGGATTTCTTGCCGTCAAGCACCGCGCAAATCTGCTGAAGACGCTTGCCAGTCAATTGTGCGAGCGCGGCTCGGCCCTGCCTTTGCTGCACATATTGCGAGATTGTCTCGCCGCGCTTTATTAACGCTGGTCTTCATAATGAATCCTTGGGGCAAGCTGTTTCGTCGGATTTTCCTAGGAAGAAGATCAGCTTCAAGTGTTGTTAAGTGAAAATTGTGTTTAAATACAAAGAAGTTCTCTAGTTTTCTAAACGGTGCACATTTTTTGATTGCCTGCTGTTTCAGGATTCTGTTGACCTGAATCTCATTTTGAGGGACGCACCCTGCCGTTGTCGAAGTACTGTCTGCACAACAGCGACGAATACGCTCTTTTGACGACATTTGTGAGAAGGCAACAAAAAAGCGGCCCTGCGACCGCTTTGCTTCTGGCACCTCCGCCGAGACTCGAACTCAGATTTAACCCTTAGGAGGGGCTCGTTCTATCCTGTTGAACTACGGAGGCCGCCATTTATGAGGCCCACGATTGTAGCAAATGCACTCAGGCGTTGGGAGGCGGCCGTGCGGATTTCTGCTAGCATCAGAGGCCGAAGTCGTGTGACACACTTTTTTCCCTGCGCCTCGTCCGAGTATGTTCAACTTTCAAGACCGCATTGATCTTTGGCTGCGCCTCGCTTTCGGTGCACTGATCCTGGTCGGCTGCTATTTCGTCATTCAACCCTTCATGACGGCCATTATTTTGGCGGCCATTCTGACGGTCGTGACCTGGCCGATGTATCGTCGGGCGCTCTCGAGTCTGGGCAACAATGCCACCATGGCCTCATGCCTGATGATCTCCATCATCATCGTGACGGTGCTCATCCCCCTGTCGATTCTTTCGGCGGTCGTGGCCCGACAGATTCCCGAGCTCATCATCTGGGCCAAGGACTGGGTGCACTCGGGCATGCCTCTGCCGTCGTGGCTGATGAATCTGCCGTGGATCGGGCCGAGCATCTCCGATGCGTTTCACATCGGCGTCGATCCCAAGATGCTTGCCTCGATGATTCAGAAGGTGTTCGATCCGGTGACCAAGTCGGTGCTTTCAATTTCCTACGGCATCGGCAATGGGCTCTTTCAGATTGCCCTCGTCGCCTTCATCGCCTTTTTCTTTTATCGCGACGGCCAAAATATGGCGCGGCGCATGCGCATATTTCTTGAACGCATCAGCGGCGGACTTGCCAAGGAATACACCGACATTCTCGTCAACACCACCCGCTCGGTTGTTTTCGGCGTGATCGGCACGGCCATCGGGCAGGGGGTAGCGGCCGGCATCGGGTTCATCATTGCCGACGTTCCGGGTGTGGTCATGCTGAGTCTGGCCGTGTGCGTACTTTCCGTCGTTCCCGTCGGGCCTCCTATCGTCTGGGGCTCGGTCGCCCTTTGGCAGGCCGCTACGGGCAATATCGGCTGGGCCGTCTTTACCGTGATCTGGGGGGTGGCGGTCGTGGCCAGCGTGGACAACTTCATCAAGCCCATTTTGATCAGCCGCGGTACGACCCTTCCTCTGGCGCTCGTCTTTTTGGGGGTGCTCGGCGGTTTGATGAGTTTTGGTCCGCTCGGCATTGTGTTGGGTCCCATCGTGCTGTCGGCTTCGATTGCCATGTTCCAGGCCTGGATCCGCAACCCGATGCGCCAGCGTCCCGGGGAAGAGAGCGTTTCAAGCGAAGCGCTGCCCGACTCTAAAAACGGGCAGCAGGATTCCCAACAAAACACGTAGAATCCCACCGTTCAGTCTTTTCTGCAACCGCACAACGCCCGATGCTTTTTCGGGCGCTGTGCTTTGTATCGTCCGACGCGATGCTGCCGACGGGCCGTTGGGGCTCAAGCGGCAGGGCCGCCGTCGGTCGTTTCATTTTCCGTATCTATGGCCGTCCGCAAGCATTCCTCTGAATACAAAGAGAGTTCCATTCGCGTTCTCAAGGGACTTGAACCCGTCAAGCAGCGTCCCGGTATGTACACGCTGACCGACCACCCGCTGCACATCGTGCAGGAGGTGCTCGACAACGCAAGCGATGAAATTCTCGCCGGCTACGGTGACGCCATTACGCTCACGCTCGGCGCAGACGGCACGGTGACGGTGGAGGACAACGGCCGCGGCATTCCGACGGGCATTCATCCGACCGAGGGCGTGCCCACGATCGAACTCGTCTTTACGCAACTGCATGCGGGCGGTAAGTTCGACAAGGCAGACGGCGGGGCCTATACGTTTTCGGGCGGCCTGCACGGCGTGGGTGTGTCGGTGACAAATGCCCTGAGTACTTCGATGCACGTCACCGTTTGGCGCGAGGGTCGACAGTTCGACATCGGTTTTGCCGACGGTTTTGTGGTTGAGCCCCTGACTGACATGCCGAGTCCCCGCGCCAAGTCGCGCACCGGCACTCGAGTAACGTGCCGCCCAGACCCCAAGTACTTCGACAGCCCCGTCATCCCCGAAGCCCAGCTCGTGCGTCTTTTAAAGTCCAAGGCCGTGCTGATGCCCGGGTGTCTTGTGACCTACCGCAATGAAAAGAACGGAAACGAACAGACCTGGCAGTACAAGGGGGGCCTGCGCGAGTACCTCACCGCCGAAATGGCCGAGCCTCTTTTGGTGTCGCCCTTTGAAGCCAAGGGCATTGCCGACGAAACGACCGAAGGTTTTGCCGCCGGCGAAGGGGCCGAGTGGGTGGTGGCCTGGACCGAAATGGGGCCTCTGGCGCGTGAAAGCTACGTCAACCTCATCCCGACGCCCGCGGGCGGCACGCATGAAGCCGGGCTCCGAGAAGGGCTTTTTGGTGCCATGAAGGCCTTCATGGAAGCGCACGGACTGATGAGTAAGGGGATCAAGCTGCTGCCCGAAGACGTTTTTGCGCGCGCGTCCTTCGTGCTCTCAGCCAAGGCACTCGATCCGCAGTTTCAGGGGCAGACCAAAGAAAAACTCACGAGCCGCGACGTTCTGCGGCTCGTGAGCAACTTCGTGCGTCCGCAGTTTGAGTTTTGGCTCAACGACCATCTCGAAGAAGGCAAGAAACTTGCTGAACTCGTTGTGCGTCAGGCGCAGCAGCGACAGCGTCAGGGTCAAAAGGTCGAAAAAAAGCGCGGCACTTCCGTAGCGGTGCTTCCGGGCAAACTCACCGACTGTGAGTCGACCGACATCGAGCGCAATGAAATCTTTCTCGTGGAGGGGGATTCGGCGGGCGGTACCGCCAAGAAGGGTCGCGACAAGGAGTTTCAGGCGATTTTGCCGTTGCGCGGCAAGGTGCTCAACACTTGGGAAGTCGACAGCGACCGCATTTACGGCTCACAGGTGATCCACGATATCGCCGTGGCTCTCGGTGTGGATCCGCACACAATCGACTCGGATACGGATCTCAAGGGGCTGCGCTACGGCAAGATCTGCATTCTCGCGGACGCGGACGTGGACGGCAGTCACATTCAGGTGCTGCTGCTCACGCTCTTTTACCGGCACTTCCCGCAGCTCATTGCGCAGGGGCATGTCTTTATCGCGCAGCCCCCGCTTTTTCGCGTCGACGTTCCGAAGAACGGTAAAAAGCCCGCAAAGAAGCTTTATTGCGCCGACGATGCGGAATTAAAGCGCACGCTCGCCAAACTCGCCAAAGAAGGGCTCACGCTTGAAAAACTTAACATCTCGCGCTTTAAGGGCCTCGGCGAAATGAGCGAAGAGCAGTTGAGCGAAGCGGCTTTCCATCCCGACACCCGACATCTGCTGCCCGTGACCTTGGGCGATTTGGAAAAGGCGATGACCGACTCGGTCATGAACCTTCTCATGGGTAAGGGTGAGGCAACGGGGCGCCGCAACTGGATGGAACTGCACGGTCACGACGTTCAGCTCGACGTCTGACGCGTCGAAAACCGCGCACGCAAGATCATTTTTTCCTCGGTGTCTTTTTGCTCTTCAATTGGCCCCGAGGTACAGTTTTTCAGGGAGCTTAGTCGCGTATATTTGTCGCATGCATCCGCAAATGGAGGAAAGGTATGCGCACTGCTTTGGGCGGCTTTGCTGTTGCACTGGGACTTGTCGGCGGGCTGGGCCTTTTAGGCCATCAGATTCAGACATCGGTGGACAATTTCATCGGTCGCGACCGTGTGGTCACGGTCAAGGGGCTCGCAGAGAGGCTTGTGGAAGCCGATGACGTGATTTGGCCCATCACGTTCCGCGAGCTCGGCAACGATCTTGCAGGCGTCAACGCCACGCTCGACAAGCGGGCCGAATGCATCATGGCCTTTTTGGAAGCGGGCGGCATTGCCCGAGATGCGATGACGCTCTCGACGCCCCGCGTCGAAGACGCTGAAGCCAATGTCTACAACGGTAGCAAGCGTGCCTGGCGTTACGCCCTGACGCAGACCGTGACGGTGCACACAACGGAAGTTGCGAAGGTGCGCTCTCTTATGGCGCAGCAGAAAAAGCTTCTTGAAGAGGGTGTGACGCTTGCCAACGACTACGGTCAGCAGGTGGAGTATGCGTTTACGCAGCTCAATAACATCAAGCCTGCCATGATTGAAACCGCGACACTCAACGCCCGCGAAGCCGCGCTCAAGTTTGCCAAGGACTCGGGATCGAGTCTGGGCAAGATCCGCCGTGCCAATCAGGGACAGTTCTCGATCACCGATCGAGACAGCACGACGGCGCACATCAAGAAAGTGCGCGTCGTCACCACGGTGGAGTATTTCCTCAAGGACTAAGGTGCTTTTTTGGTGCCTCATCAGTACCAAGGATAAAAAACGGAGGCGATCGAGAGATTCGATCGACCTCCGCAGTTCCCGAGGAGAGGTTGTTTGGTGCGTTATTCGACGCGCTCGCCGTGCAGCGCCAGGTCAAGGCCCTGACGTTCTTCGTCGATCGTCACACGCAGCCCCATGGCAAGGTCGATGAGCTTCAGAAGAAGCCAGCTCATGACGCCGGCATAGACGAGAGTGGCCAGCACGCTTGCGGCCTGAATGCCAACCTGCGTCAGAACGGGATTCATTTCGCTTCCCGTGACGACGCTCGAAGCAAATACGCCGGTCAAAAGGGCCCCCACGATGCCGCCCACGCCGTGTACGCCGAAGGCGTCGAGCGAGTCATCCCAGCCCATGAGCCGCTTGAGAACCACAGCGCCCCAGAAGCAGGCGGCGCCGCCCGCAATACCCATCACGAGGGCTGCCACGGGACCCACGAAGCCCGAAGCAGGGGTGATCACCACAAGGCCGCCCACGGCCCCCGAGATCATGCCCAGAAGGCTGGGCTTGCCGCGCAGCATCCATTCAATGCACATCCAGGTAAAGCCTGCGGCGGCAGCAGCAATCTGGCTCACCAAAATCGCCATGACGGCGCGTTCATCTGCGGCAAGGCCCGAGCCGCCGTTAAAGCCGAACCAACCGATCCACAGGACGGCAGCGCCGATCATCGAGACCGAAAGGTTGTGCGGGCTCATGGCTTCGCGCCCGTAACCGAGACGCTTACCGAGCACAAGGCACGCCACAAGGCCCGAAATACCGGCATTGATGTGCACGACCGTGCCGCCGGCGTAGTCGAGGGCACCCATGTCAAAGAAAAAGCCTCCTTCGCACCACACCCAGTGGCAGATCGGCGCGTACACGACAACCGACCAGGCGAGCATGAAGACGAGCATCGAAGAAAACTTCATGCGGCCGGCAAAGGAACCGATCATCAGGGCGGCCGTGAGCACGCAGAAGGTCATCTGGAAGATGACGAAAAGCAGGGTCGGAATCGAGCCCGACAGATCCTTGATGCCGATATTCATGAGCATCGCCTGCGAGAAGTTGCCGATGAAGGGATTGCCCGGCGTGAAGGCAAGCGAATAGCCGATCGTCACCCACACGAGCGTAAGGGCGCAGCAGATGACCGTCGTCTGCGCGAGCAGCGACAGAAGGTTCTTCTTGCGGGCCATGCCGCCGTAAAAAAGAGCAATGCCCGGAATCGTCATGAACAATACGAGCGTCGTGGCCACCAGCATCCAGGCCACGTCGCCCTTGTCCATGACGGCGTCAGCGGCTTGGGCGGCACCGGCCGCAGTGAGGGTCGAGACGGTCGTCAGGACTGTGCCGAGAGTGCGCAAGGCTTTCATTTTGTGTTCTCCCTGTTGTGTTCTTTTGTGCGGAACGCTTCTTACAGAGCGTCCTCGTCGGTTTCACCCGTGCGGATGCGGGTGGCGCTCATAAGATCGAGCACGAAAATCTTGCCGTCGCCGATCTTGCCCGTCTTGGTGGCGTTGATGATGGTCTCAACCACCAGATCGACCTGATCGTCTCCGACGGCGACTTCAAGCTTGACTTTGGGAAGAAAGTCAACCACGTATTCGGCGCCGCGGTAGAGCTCCGTGTGTCCCTTTTGACGGCCGAATCCCTTGACTTCCGTGACGGTGAGACCGGTGATGCCGCAGGCCGAAAGCGCCTCGCGTGCTTCATCGAGTTTGAAGGGCTTGATGACGGCAATAACGTATTTCATGTTGAACGTTTCCTTTGGGTTGAAGACGGCGGTGCCGTCCGTATCTGAATGCCGCGGGCGCCGATGAGGCTCAAACACGGCTCTCGTTATCCCTTAAGCAAAGGATGTGCCAGTTTTTTAGAAGCGTTGAAAAATTCCGAGCCAAAGATTTGAGAGAAGCGCTCGCGCTGGCGGCGACGCCCTACGGGACAGGGGCGGGTGCACTTTTTCGGTGCGCAAGGTGCCTGTTTTTGGGAGATCGGGCGGGCGATGCCGTCAATCGGTGCGCAAAGGCGCTGAGGTAATACCGCACACAAAGCGCGCATTGAGGCGCGTCAATTCGTCGGCCGAGTCTGCGACGCTGTACAATCGGCCGCATTCCTTCGATAAGGGGGGGATTCGAGTCCCCTTGTCGAAGCAGGTTTTTTTAAGACACCAAGAAGGGAGAAATCAACATGAATCGTCGTGTAACTCTGATTGCCGCCTGTGCCGCACTGGCTCTGGGCCTGACGGCCTGCGGTGACAAGAAGACCGAAACCGCTGCCCCGGCCGCCAAGGCCCCCGCGACGGTGACGCTCACGGTCGGTGCCACGCCCGTGCCCCATGCCGACCTGCTTAAGTTCGTGCAGCCTGAACTCAAGAAGAACGGCGTTGAACTCAAGATCATCGAATTTTCCGACTACGTCAAGCCCAACCTCGCGCTTGCTGACAAGGAACTTGATGCCAACTTCTTCCAGCACGTTCCCTACCTCGAAAGCTTCTCGGCCGAACGCGGTCTGAAGCTCTCGGTCCTGAAGGCCGTGCACATCGAGCCGATGGGCGTGTACTCCAAGAAGTTCAAGGACGTTAAGTCGCTTGCCGACGGCGTCAAGGTTGCCATCCCCAATGACCCGACCAACGGCGGTCGCGCTCTGAAGGTGCTTGCCGACGCGGGCTTCTTCTCGCTTAAGGACGGTGTGGGCGTCAAGGGCACGGTGGCCGACATCGTGAACAACACCAAGCACGTTAAGGTTGTGGAAATGGAAGCCGCGGTGCTGCCGCGCACGCTCGACGATGTGGACTTTGCCGTCATCAACTCCAACTTCGCCATGGGTGTGGGCCTTAATCCTGCCAAGGATTCGCTCTTTACCGAATCCAAGGATTCGCCCTACGCCAACGTTGTGGCGGTGCGTACGGGCGACAATCGCGAAGCTTTGAAGAAGCTTGGCGACGCTCTGACCAGCCCCGCAGTCAAGGACTTCATCCTCAAGGAATACAAGGGCGCCGTGCTGCCCGCCTTCTAAAAAGGGGCATGAATCCAAGAGGATCGCCGCCGAAGGTCTGACGTAGTTCGGCTTTCGTGCAGCGGTTCTGAGTGATGCATCAGGACGCTTCGGCCGAGACGGGCTGCGGCGTCCTTTTTCATTTTTTTTGCGGTAACGGGTCATGGAAGGTCAAACACTGGCTTTGGTGACGGGCGCGACAAGCGGCATCGGAATGGCGATCGCTCAAAGATGGGCGGCTCGGGGCGGGGCGCTCGCTCTGACGGGGCGCAACGCTGCAGCACTTAAAGAGTGTGCCCGCCGTTGGCGGGAAATCTACGGCGTTCCCGTTTGGACATGTGCGGCCGATCTGACGCAGCCTGAGGCGATTGAGCACCTCTGGAGCGGCACACTGGCTTTTGCCGACACCAATCGACTGCACTTCAATGTGGTGGTGAACAATGCCGGGTTCGGCGCTTTCGGTGAAGACGCTCGGATTGACGAGGCGACGCTTACCGGCATGCTGCAGCTAAATGTGTTTGCACTGACGCTTCTTACGCACCGGGCAGCGCTCAGTTTTGGCCGGAAAGAGGGCGGGCAAATTCTCAACGTTGCAAGCACCGCAGCCTTTCAGGCCTGCCCGTATCTGGCCGCGTACGCCGCTACGAAAAGTTATGTGCTCAGCTACAGCCGCGCCCTTGACGAGGAGTTGCGCGGCAGCGGTGTCCGCGTGAAGTGCCTGTGCCCGGGCCCCACACGCACGCATTTTGCCCGAGCAGCCGGGCTTGGTGAAACGAGCCGCTTTGACAAGTTTGCCGCCGATGTCGACAAAGTGGCCGACACCGCTCTCGCGCTTCTAGACGGCACGCGCAGCGAGTCCGTGCACGGCTGGAGCAACCGACTCGGCGTGTTTCTCACTCGATGCGTATCGGCACGCCTTGCGTCCAGGATCGCCGGCCGAGTGATGCGAAGCATGGATTAAAACCGTTCGTTTAATTAAAAACAATCACGCATCCCGACGTGATAGATGGGTTGTATTTCGCATTTGCGAATGAGAATGATTCCCAATAGCATTTATGCCGTTATTCGTTTCCTGTGGTTTTACCGAACGAAACCACTCGGGGCGCGAACATGCACAACAACAGACCGTCGTCCGCCGCAGGGCGAAGACGAAGGCTCGATGCAAGGAACCACACGCAAATGCAGCTCAAGAACTTTATGCCCGGCACCAAGGGCGTTATCACCGGCTACGAGGCCGGATCCTCCAACTATCGCAGACGGCTTCTCGTTTTGGGGGCGACGCCCGGAACGGTCTTTGAAGTCGTGCGCGTCGCACCTTTG
The DNA here is from genome assembly GCA_945834535.1 of uncultured Sutterella sp. Classification (GTDB taxonomy): domain Bacteria; phylum Pseudomonadota; class Gammaproteobacteria; order Burkholderiales; family Burkholderiaceae_F; genus Duodenibacillus. Next base: position 23,751 of record CAMAHM010000011.1, read on the forward strand.
GGCGACCCCGTGGAAATCCGTGTGCGCGGCAGTCTCATCAGCGTGCGCAAGGACGAAGCGCAGGTGATGCGCGTTGCGCGCCGGTAAGGGAGGACGCGGTTATGCAAAAACACACTGTCTGCATCATCGGCAATCCCAACTGCGGCAAGACGACGCTTTTTAATGCGCTCACCGGCGCCCGACAGAGTGTGGGCAACTGGCCGGGCGTGACGGTTGAAAAGATTGTCGGCTCCTATCGGTTTGAAGGCGAGGCGTACGACATCGTCGATCTGCCGGGTATTTACTCGGTGACGCCTTTTTCGGAGGCGGGTGAAGACGAGCGCATCGCACGCGACTATCTGCTTTCGGGGCAGGCGCAGGCCGTCATCAATATTGTGGACGCCTCCAATCTTGAGCGCAATCTCTTTTTGACCACGCAGCTCATCGAAATGCGCATCCCCATGCTGGTGGTGGTCAACATGCTCGACGTGGCGCGCGCTGCGGGTATGCAGGTTGACCTGAAGGTACTTGAAAAGCGTCTGGGGTGCCCGGTGATCGGCGTCGTGGCAAGCGACGCCGACAAGGCGGCCCGCTCCGTCAAGGCGGCTGTGCGCGATTTTCTTGCCGATCCCGTCGTGCCCCCCATGCCGAAAAACGGTGATGAACGTATCGCAAGAGCCGTCAAGGCTGTGACAGAGGATCTGCGCCGCATGCAGGTATCGCGTCCCGAATGGCTGGCGCTGCAGGTGCTTGAGGCGGCTCCCGATCTGCGTGAGCGGCTGCCCGCAGGGGGACTTGAGACGATCGAGGCGCGCATGAAGGCGCTTGACAGCGACTTTGAGGGGGAGGCCGATATCGCTATTGCCAATGCCCGTTACGGGTTTGCGGCCGACATCGTGCGCGATGCCGTGCAAAGTTCAGGCGATCTCTCTAAATCGCTCACAGAAAAGATTGACCGCGTGGTGCTCAATCGCTGGCTCGGTCTGCCGATCTTTCTAATCATCATGTACGTGATGTTTCTCTTTACGCAGAATCTCGGCGGCGCCTTCATCGACTTTTTCGATATTCTCTTCGGCGGCATCTTTGTGGACGGCCTCGGGCGCGCGCTTGAAGCGATCGGCTGTCCCGACCTTGTGCGCGTGATCGTCGCAGACGGCATGGGCGGCGGCGTGCAGACGGTGGCAACCTTTGTGCCTCCCATCTTTTTCCTTTTCCTCTTTCTGGCAATTCTCGAAGACTCGGGCTACATGGCGCGTGCGGCTTTCGTGATGGACCGTCTGATGCGCGCGATCGGACTGCCGGGACGCGCTTTTGTTCCGCTGATTGTCGGTTTTGGCTGCAACGTGCCCGCCATCATGGCCACGCGTACGATGGATCGGGCCAATGACCGCATCATCACCATTCTGATGGCGCCCTTTATGAGCTGCGGTGCCCGCATGCCGGTGTACGTGCTCTTTGCTACCGCCTTTTTCCCGACGAACGGTCAGAATCTTGTGTTTGCCCTCTACATCATCGGCATTCTCGTGGCCATCGGAACGGGCTTTTTGATGAAACGCATCGTTCTGCCCGGCGCCGTCGGCCCCTTTGTGATGGAAATTCCCGCCTATCACGTGCCGACCGTCAAGGGCGTCATGCTGCGCACTTGGGATCGCCTGAAGTCTTTTGTCGAACGCGCGGGCAAGACGATCGTCGTGGTGGTGGCCGTGCTGACCTTCCTTAACAGTTGGGGAACGGACGGCACCTTCGGCAACGAGGACAGCGACGCTTCCGTTCTTTCTCAAATCGGCCGTACGGTTGCCCCCGTTCTTGCCCCCATGGGTGTGAGTGAGGACAACTGGCCGGCGGCAGTGGGCGTCTTTACAGGCGTTCTTGCCAAGGAGGCCGTGGTGGGTACGATGAACGCCCTCTACGACGACATGGCCAAGAAGAATGCCGCCAAGAGTGAGGAGCCGCAGGATTCTCAGGCCGAGGAAGAAGAGGGTTGGTCGCTCGGCGCAATTCTTGCCGAAGCGGGCGGCTCGATTCTCGACAACCTCGCCGATTTGGGCGGGGCATTCACCGATCCTCTGGGACTTGGGGTGGATGACTTGTCCGATACGGCTTCGGCAGCCCAAGCGCAGGAAGTGTCGACCGACACCGTGGGTGTCATGCAAAAGCTCTTTGGCACTGAGCTTGCAGCGTTTGCCTACCTCATGATGGTGCTTTTGTACATGCCCTGCGTGGCGGCGGTCGGCGCCGTCTACCGTGAGGCCGGCCTTGCCTGGACGCTCTTTTTGGCCGGTTGGACGACGGTTCTCGGTTACTCGGCGGCAACCATTGTCTACCGCGTGGGCAATTTCTCGGCCGATCCCGCGTACGCCGTCTGCAGTGTGGTCGGATGCGTGGCCGTGATCGCCGGCATGCTGGTCTTCATGCGCGGCTATGTGCGGCGCAACGCAGGCCGCAGGCGTGTGATTGCCATCCGTGCTGCCTGATAGGGACTCGGGCATCCGTCTCAGAACGGGTGCCCGATTTCCGACCGGTCAGTCTCCCTCGCAGCAGCTTCGCATGCCGCAGTTGGCTTTCACGCCTTTGGTTTCAAGATAGGCCGTTCCCCAGGCATAGATGCTTTGAAGGATAGGTTCCAGACTTTTTCCGCTTTTGGTGAGACTGTATTCCACCTTGGGCGGAACCTGCGCGTAGACGGTCCGCTCAATCAGACCGTCGCGCTCGAGTTCGCGCAGTTGCTGCGTGAGCATTTTGGCCGTGGCGTAGGGAATGGCACGCTGCAGTTGACTGAAGCGAAGCGTGCGGCCAAAGAGGTTCCAAACGATGAGCGTCTTGTATTTGCCGCCGATGAGATTGAGTGTGGTCTGCACGGGGCAGCACAGCTCGTCCTGCATCGGAGCGGGTTCTTGATGCGAACAGCAACAGGGCATGGGGACACCTCGGTATGCGGTGAGTGGTTTCTAAAAGGGAAGTATAGAACCGTTTGCATAGTTCTTGTCAAAATGATCCTGAAAAAATAGAATCCAAAAGAACCGCTTCAACCTCGGGGAGCGGACACTATCGGCGATGAATCACACCTCTCAACACACGGATTACGACGTTGTCGGCATGCATTGCGCGGCTTGTGCGCATCGTGTGCGTACGGCCGTGCTCGGCGTCGGGGGAGTCAAAGACGCCCAGGTCAACATCGTTGCCAATCGCCTCACCGTCCTTTGGCGTGATGAGCCTTTGACGGACGGCCGCGTTGAAGCGGCACTGCAAAAAGCAGGGTACGGCGCCAGCCTGCACGGTAAGCAGGCCGACAACGAGCTGCTCGCAAGCGCCGCCCCCGACGGTCGGGCCCGACGGCTTTGGATCGGCCTCGTGCTCACGGCGCTTTTAATGGTGCTCTCCATGGGGCCCATGATGGGATTGCCTCTTCCCGCGGCCCTTTGCGGGAGCGTATCGGGCATCGCCCTGCAGCTTGTTCTTGCGGTAATCGTCCTATCTGTCAACGGGCACTATTTTGTGCGCGGCTTTACAGCGTTGCGTGACCGTGCCCCCACCATGGACACGCTTGTTGCCGTGAGTGCGACCGCAAGTCTGGTGTTCGGCCTCTGGGCCTTTGGACATGCCCTGGCGGCGCAGGCTGCGGGCGACATTGCGGCACTCGAACACTGGGCGCACACTCTTTACCTCGACTCGGCGGCAATGATTGTTACGCTCGTGGGGGTGGGCAAGTATCTCGAAGAACGGGCCAAGGCCGGAACCGGGGCCGCGCTCCAAGCGCTGATGCGTCTGGCGCCGACGACCGTGACCGTTGTGCGAGAAGGTTCGGAATGCCTGGTCGCTGCCAAAGAAGTGCGTTTGGGCGAAACCGTTCTCGTGCGCACGGGCGAGAGAATTGCTTTTGACGGTACGGTGACCGCAGGAGGCGGAGAAATCGACACGTCCGCGATGACGGGGGAAACCGTCCCGCTGGTAAGCAGAGCGGGTGACAAAGTGGTGTCCGGTACGCTTTTGCTGCAGGGGTATCTTGAGATGCGGGTGGAAGCGGTCGGCAGCGACACGGCCCTCTCGCGCATCATTGCCCTCGTCGATGAGGCGACGGCCAGCAAGGCCCCCGTGGCGCGTCTGGCGGACCGCATCAGTGCCGTTTTTGTTCCCGGCGTGCTGGCGATTGCCTTTGCCGCCGCGAGCGTGTGGTGGTGGGCGGGAAGCGACTGGGAGTTTGCCGCCGGCATCGGTCTTTCGGTCCTTGTGATCGCCTGTCCCTGTGCGTTGGGGCTGGCGACGCCGACCGCCGTCATGGTCGGTACGGGGCGTGCTGCGCAGTTGGGCATTCTTTTTAAGTCGGCCGAAATTTTGGAAGCGTGCGCACGCGTTGACACCGTCATTGTCGACAAAACCGGAACCGTGACTGAAGGCAGGCTCCGTGTGACGGACGTCATGGGCGAGGGACTGCCGCCGAGGGAAGTGTTGGCGCTGGCTGCCTGCGCCGAGGCGCCGAGCGAACATCCCCTTGCACGCGCCGTCCTTGATGAGGTTTCCCGTCGGGGGATAGTGTCGGGCGCAGGCACTGACTTTACGCAAAAACCGGGCAGTGTGGCCGTGACCGATGTCTCGGGACGGCGCATCATCGTCGGCAACGCTTCGATTCTTCAGGACTGTGCCAGAGACGTGCGCGAGCGCTTTGAAGCGCTTCAGGCGCAGGGGGCCACCGTGCTGGCGGTTCTTGTCGATGATCTGGCCGCAGGCTTTATTGTCCTTACGGACGCGGTGCGATCCGAAAGTGCGACTGCCGTTGCGGCCATGAGGGCAGCGGGGATGCGCGTGGTAATGGCCACGGGCGACAACCTTGCCGCAGCTCGACGGATGGCGCAGACGGCGGGCATTGATGCGGTTGAGGCCAATCTCACCCCCGCCGACAAGGCTGCACTTGTGGCGCGTGAAAAGGCGCAGGGACATCGGGTGCTCTTTGTGGGAGACGGTATCAACGACGCGCCGGCCTTGGCGGCAGCCGACGTGGGATGTGCGGTCGGTGCCGGCACCGACATTGCCCTCGAAGCGGCCGATGTGGTGCTCGCTTCAAGTCGTCTTACGCAGGCCGTTGTTGCCGTCGAGCTTGCCCGCGCCGTACTCGGCAACATTCGCGGCAATCTTTTCTGGGCGTTTGCCTACAACGTGTGCGGCATTCTGCTTGCGGCCGGGGTGTTTTATCCCCTCTGGGGCATTGCGCTCAATCCTATGTGGGCGGCCGCGGCCATGTCGATGAGTTCGCTGTGCGTAGTGTGCAACGCGCTTCGACTGCGGCACTTTTCCTCCCGCTTCGGGGGTACCGCCTCTCGGGAGCCCGAATCGGACACTGTCAATTCACAAGGAGTATCCACCGTGCAAATTACCGTTCATATCGAAGGCATGCACTGCCCGCACTGTTCGGGAGCCGTGCGCAAGGCGCTTGCGGCGCTCGAGGGGGTTGAGTCCGTTGACGTCAGTTTGAATGACAAGTGCGCCCGCGTTGTCAGCAAGGCGCAGATCGATGATGCAGTGATCAAAAACACGATCGAAGCGCTCGACTTTGAGGTGGTGCGCATCGAACACTGATCCCATGATTTGAGAAAAAAAGAAAGTCCTTGAAGGGACGCGTTTCCTCTCTGCTTTTCCCGCTGCGATTTCAGGCATCCGGCGGGATTTTTTTTGCCCTGTTGTCTGAGCTCGGCCGCGTCTGAACCGCTTGCGGGCAAAAAGGTCACAG
>CAMAHM010000012.1 GCA_945834535.1 uncultured Sutterella sp.
TGAGTTCCCCGATACTGTCCAGACGCTTTAAAAGCCCCACCATCCTTTCGGCCTTGCGACCGCTCGGAGACTCCCGTTCAATCGCAAAGGAACTCTTGCTTTCGCTCAAGTAGGCCCATTCGACGGCTCGCTCCACAAGTGTCGGAGGCATGTCCTCAAGAAAGTTCCTTGCCCGCTCAAAGATGCCCGAAAGCCGCTCCTGCGACAGTGCCTGTGTTCTTCTCACCGTCGGGCAATAGGTGAAGTCGCCGATGCCGTTGAAATTGACGCGCCATTTTGTGTTGACGCGCTTTGGGCCCGTGAAGTAGAGCGTCGGGTCAAACAAATCGACGACATTGCCCGAAACCTTGATGCCGTCAAGCTCCCGGCCCGCGAAGGCCTCCCAAAGAAAACCCAGTTTTCGAACCAAGGCCGACGACGGGTGCGCTTTTATTTGAAACCGCAGATCCTTTTCGTCGACGAAGGCAAGCGCCTGGGCAAGAATCTGCAGATCGATGCCTTCGTGCTTCAATGCAAAAAGGACATGGTCAATGACCGAAGAAGTCTTGGGCGCCATGCGCGAAGGCACAAACCGCGCGGACGGCGTTTCCACCTTTCGGTTGACGGCAGTCCTGACCTGCGTCGGACACTCCGGGAAGAAAGCGCTGAGCTTAAGCGCATCCACCAAAAAAGCATATCCGCAAAACACCGGGCACTCGCAAAATTCGTTGAAACGGGTATTTTTCTCGCAAATTTTATCAATGACTCGCAAATTTCTTAAAAACGCTAGATTTACTCGCAAAATTTTTAACGAGGATCTGACACGGAAAAACTTCGGGCGCGGGCGTTTCTATCCACCCAAAGCCCAATCTTTGCCCTTAGAAATCAGCGCATTGTCATTTTTGTCCCCATGCTAGACTGCCCGAAAAGAGGCTGATGCACGCGATCGGTGCGTGCCTCGGGCCCTGCTCGAACACTGTTGGGCGCAGACGCTGCGCCCAAATTTTCGTTTTCTCTGTTGCCGCCATGCGCTTTCTTCACACTTCGGACCTTCACCTCGGCCGCTCGCTTTACAACGCCGACCGCTCGCAAGCCTTCACCGCCCTGCTCGAGTGGCTGGTGAAGACGGTGGAGGAACAGTCGGTCGAGTGCCTGATCATTGCCGGTGATGTGTTCGACAACACAACGCCCACGTACTTCATGCAGCAGAACTACTACCGCTTTCTGACACGTGTGACGCAGACTCCGAGCTGCCGACATGTCGTCGTGACGGGAGGCAATCATGACTCGGCCCAGTTTTTGAATGCGGCCGGCTCCGTGCTGTCATCCATCAACGTGCATGTCGTGGGGCAGGCGTGTGAGAGCATTGACGATGAAGTTCTCGTACTCGACGACAGGAACGGGCAGCCGCAGAGCATTGTTCTTGCTGTCCCCTATTTGCGTGAAAAGGACATTCGCGCAAGCCGAGCCGGCGAGATGCTCGAAGACAAAGAGCGCAACATCGTCGAAGGCGTGCGCGCGCATTACCGCGCGGCTTTCGAACGGGCTCAGCAGGTGCGCAGCGTTTCGGATGCCAACCTCCCCGTGGTGGCCGTCGGGCACCTCTTTGCCGCCGAGTGCAATGTCTCGGACGAAGAGCGCACCGTTTACATCGGCTCACTGGCCGCAGTTCCTGCGGATGTTTTTGACAAGGACATCGACTACGTTGCCCTCGGTCACGTGCACCGCCCGCAATGCGTCGGGGCAGATGCAACACGCCGTTACTGCGGAGCGCCTCTCGTGATGAATTTTTCCGAAGCCGATCGCAAGCCGACCGTCCTTGTCGTTGACATCGACCGCAGCAAAGAGAGCAGCGTTGATATCACGCCGATCCCGGTCCCGGCATTTGACCGACTGGTGCGTCTCGAAGGGAATCTGTCGGACGTTTTGGAGGGACTTGCTTCTCTTAAGGGCAGCACCGTCCCCGTCTTCGTGGAAATTGTTCTCACGCCGACGAACGCCATGGCGGTGGCCGTTGAAAGCTGTCGAGAGGCCGCGCACGAAGCGGGGGTGCAGATCGCCCGCATCATCACGCCTGCCGTGCTGGCTCGGCGTCTGGCACAAACCGAGGCCGTCACGGAAGTCGCGAGCCTTAGCCCGCAGGACGTGTTTGCGCTGCGCCTTGCCAAGGAAGAGTCGCTCAGTCAGGAAGAAAAAGAGTCTCTCATCAAGGCGCACGAGAGCATCCTGCAAGCGCTTCAGAAAGGGGACAAAGCCCGTGAAGGCGATTAACACCCGACTCTGAAAGACACCCGTCCTACTTTTAACCACACCACCTACGTCATGCGCATCGACACCATCAGCATTACGAACCTCAACTCTCTGGGCGGGAGCTGGAAAATTGATCTCAACGCCCCGGAATACGCCGCAGGGGGGCTCTTTGCCATCTGCGGCCCCACGGGGTCGGGAAAAACGACGATTTTGGATGCCGTCTGTCTGGCTCTTTACGGCAAAACCCCGCGCATAGACTCCTTCACGAGTGAAAACGAAGTGATGACCAAGGGCAAGGGCTACAGTGCAGCCGAAGTCGAATTTACCGCCGGCGGCATCCGCTACAAGGCGCATTGGGCGCAACGACGAGCAAGAAAGCGTGCGGACGGTGCAGTTCAGGATGCAAAACCCGAACTGAGTCAATGGGATGCTACATCGAAAACATGGAAAATACTGGCAACAAAGAAAACCGCTTTTGCCAGAGAAATTGACCGTGTGACGGGGTTGCAGTACGACCAGTTCACGCGCTCGATGATGCTCACGCAGGGCGAATTTGCCGCGTTTCTCAAAACGAACGCCGACGAACGCAGCAAGGCGCTTGAAAAGATCACGGGCACAGAAATCTATTCGGCCATCTCGATTGCCGTGCACCAAAAGCACAGGGAACTCGACGAAGCTCTCAAACTTAAAAAGGTCGGCTACGGCCAGATTGAAGTGTTAAGTGACGAAGAACGTCACAGCCTTGACGAAGAAATTGCCGCCGTGCAAGCGCAGCGTCAAACGCTTTCCGACGAACAACGTCGCCTTGAAACCCTTGCCCGGGCCCTCTCGAGCAAAAAGCTTTTAGAGGGTCAGATCGCCGACGTTGATGCCAAAATCAAAGAAAATACACTTCAATTGCAAGAAATTGAGGCTGCAAAGCCTGCCATTGAAGCGGCTGACCGTGCCTCCAGCCTTTTGCCAAGTCACGAAAGACTCCGCCTTTTAAGCGAACAGATTCCTGCGACGAAGGCCGCTTTAAAGCTCGCCGACGAAGACATCGTTCGCCTCCTAGCCGTGTCCGAAGAGTGCGTTTGCGCAGTCAAAGCCTCGGACGAGGCCCTTCTTGCCGAGCAAAAAAAGCTCGACACGCTTGAAGCGCTTCTTAAACAGGTGCGGCCTTTGGACGGCGAAATTCTTCAAACAACCAAGCGCGCAAAAGAATCCGCGACGGCATTGAAAAACGCCTCCCAAAAGCTTACGGCCGCCCGCGGGCAGCATCAGGCCGACGCAGGAAGTGCCGAAACGCTTCGAAGTGACCTTAAAGCACTGGACGGAGAAATTGCCGCCCACGCCGTCGACGACGGCCTTGAAAAGGATCTTCCGGAAATTCGGGCGGCCGCAGCTGCCGTTGAGACGAGTACGCAGCTGTGCAAGAAAACTCAGGCCGAGCGCTCTAAGTGTGAAAAGGCGCTAACCAAGGCGCGCAGGCTTGAGACACAGGCAACGGACGACAAAAACAAAGCGCAGGCGCTTTGGGACGGCGCGCAGACCGCGCTCAACCAGGCTCAGCAGGCCTATACGGCCGCTTTGAAAGAAAGCACCCTCGAGGCGTGGACGAATGCACAAATTGAGAACGTACGCACCATCGAAACCCTCAACAAGATGGGCAATCTTTTACGCCAAATCAATAGGTTCGACCTGGCGATTTCAGAGAATACCGCCAAAAAGACCGCGCTTGAAAAGCTGATTATCTCGCACTCCAGAAGCATCGATGAAAGCGAAAAACTGCTTCAGAGTCTGGCCGACCAGCTTCGTCTTATTGAAGAGAAGGATGCGCTCAAAACCCGCATCGAGCGTCTTGCCGATGAACGCACCCTGCTTGAAGAGGGCAAGGCCTGTCCGCTTTGCGGCAGCACCTGTCACCCCTGGCAAAAGGATGTCCCGCAACTACCTGAAACGCTTCAGGAAAAGCAGTCCGTCACCGAGCAAAAGACGGCCTGTGAAAAGGGACTTCAGACATTGCGAACGACTCTTGCCGAAGCCCGATCCGATCTGCGCCATGTCACCCTCCTCATCGATCGCGACAAGGAAAACCGCGAGCAGGCGCGCAGCGAGCTTTTCAAACACTCGCACACTCTCGCTATGGGCGAGCTGGAATGCACGCCCGAGCACGTACAGCTTCATCTCCAACAGGCCCATGAAACGAAGGGGCAGCTCGAAGAAACACTTCGGGGCATCGCGCGTGCGCAAACCGCTCTGGAAGAAAGCCGAAGCCAATTTGAAACGCAGTGCAATGCGCTTGCCAAAGTTGAAGAAACTCTTAAAAATCATACGATTGAACGCGCGCGACTCGATGCGCTTTACGCGGAGAAATCTTCGACACTTGCCCAACAGCAAACGACGTGCGATGAGGCTCAGAATCGTCTGACTGCCGCTCTCACTCCCTATGCCGCACTTGTGCCCGAAAGAGTCGCGCCCGATCGTGCGGTGACGCTTCTTGCCGAGCGCCACGAGGCGCAGCGCAACCGGCGCGATCGTCGACAGTCGATGACCACGCACCTCACTGCACTTGAAGCATCGCTTGCCAAATCCAGTGAAAATCTGACGGTTCTCGAGGGCCTTTACAACATTTCTCTCAAGGAAAATCAATGTATTGACAGGACGCTCAGTGATCTCAAAGCCCGCCGCACCGCCCTCTTCGGGGAAAATGACGCCGATGCCTGCGAGACCGCTCAAAAGACCGCCCTTACCCAGACCGCCGCCGCCAAAACAGCAGCGGAAACTGCATACAGCAAGGCCGACCGCGAGTTGGCGGCCGCCCGCGCTTCGCGCCTCGAACGCCAAACGCAACTCACGGATCTTGAGACGAAGACCCACGCTTCTCGGGAAGGCTTTCTGCGCGCTCTGACCGAGCTCGGCTTTGCCGATGAGGCGCAATGGACAGCCTCCCTCATGGCGCCCGATTTGCTTGAAGCCAAAAAGCGGGAAGCTCAGGCGGCTGCCGAGCGCCGTGAGCAGCTTATGGGCCAACTTACCGACCTCAATCGCGCCCTTGCTGCATGCTCGACACAAATTCCCGAAGACACCGACGAAAGCGGTGTTGCTCAGGCACGCGCGACGCTCGAATCCACGCTGCAGGAGCTCGACCAATCCTTCGGCCGTCTTCACCAGACGCGTGAAGACGACGACAAACACCGAGAAAATCGCGCGCGCGCCATGGCCGAAATCGGCGAGCAGCAAAAAGAGCTCGATATTTGGTACACCCTCAACCGCCTTATCGGCTCACACAACGGGCAGCAATACCGTCAGTTTGTGCAATCGCTCACCTTTGACCATCTGCTTAGCTACGCCAACGAGGTGCTCACGCAGATTTCCGACCGCTACCTCTTAAAGAGCGCCCCCGACGAAGCGCTGTCCATCAACGTGATCGACAACTATCAGGCGGGCCAGGAGCGAACTGCCGCCAATCTTTCCGGAGGCGAAACCTTCATCGTGTCGCTTTCTCTGGCGCTTGCGCTCTCGCGCCTTGCCGGCCGCAATGTGCGCGTCGATTCTCTCTTTCTCGACGAGGGGTTCGGAACGCTTGACGAGCAGGCACTTACGAAGGCGCTCGATGCGCTTTCTCGCCTGCAGACCCACGGCAAACGTATCGGCATCATTTCCCACGTGGGCGACATTGCAGAACGCGTCCCCACGCACATCACGATCGAAAAACACGCCGACGGCATCAGTACGCTCTCGGGTCCCGGCGTTGAAAGACTCGATTGATCCTTCTTTGGTTTTGCATCATGGCTCTTGAAATCGAACGGAAATTCCTAGTTATCAACGACGATTGGCGCACGCTCGGCACACCGGTCGCCTTCCGTCAGGGCTTTCTCAACACCGAACCCGAACGCACGGTACGCGTGCGCATTGCGGGAGAGCGGGCGTTTCTCACGGTCAAAGGCATTACCAAAGGCGCAACGCGCCTTGAGTACGAATACCCTATTCCGGTCGAAGACGCCGCGCACATGCTCGAACACCTGTGCGAGCGGCCCCTCATTGAAAAGACCCGCACCGTGATTGATCACTGCGGTCATCGTTGGGAGATCGACGCATTTGAAGGCGAAAACGCGGGGCTGGTTGTTGCCGAAATCGAACTCAAATCAGCCGACGAGGCGTTTGAAAAACCTGCCTGGATCGGCATGGAAGTCACCGACGATCCGCGCTACTACAACTCGATGCTGAGCCGCTCGCCCTACTCGATGTGGCCGGAAAACGCGCATTGAAAAACCGCTGCCCGTACTTATTGCGGACAGCGGTTCATGTCACCGACCGAAAGGGCGGGACTGTTAAAGCGTCACTTCAAAGAGTTCCGCCAGCTCGTTCGTGAGCAGATTTTCGTCAAAGCCGACGTATTCACCCTTGGAGTTCTTAAAGACGCCGAAGGGCACGGCGCGGCAGCCGCAGCGGCGGGCCATCTTGGTGTTGATCCAAACGCGGTTGCGCTGTTCGTCGGGAATCTTTGTGATGTCGTAGCGCAGCCCGCGGAAATCCGGGTTGCGGAAGTTGTCATGGTGTTCCATGAGCTTGGCAAAGGGGTTCTTATCCATGAGGATAAGGGCCCCCTGAGCGTCCGAGTGGATGTTCAGGTTGGCAATCGGGCACCAAATGACTTCGACCTTGCTGTAGAGCGGCTCGATGCGTTCCATCAGGCGGATGCAGTCGGGACACTGGGTGTCGATCGTGCAGTATGCGATCTTGCGGCCCTTGGGACCGGGGGCGGAGAAGCCCTGGCCGTCCTTGCTGAACGTTTCCCACATCTTCTTACCGTCCCAAATCACGGGAACATTGGCGGGAGCAGACACGGCCGGCTGCGTTGCAACAGTCGCCGCAGCAGCGGCAACAAGACCAATAGCGGCTCGACGATTCATAGAGGGCATCTTTTCTTCTCTCCTTCAGGCACCGCTTCTGCGGGCCTCATATTTGCGTGAGTCGTGTCGTGTGCGACATCTGTTGTCCATTATGGCGCAAAAACTCAGCCTTTCCAAAATCAATTTTTGTTTCAATTCAGTATCTTAAGCGAGTCTTAAGATTCTCACCGATTTTTAACCGACTTTCCCTGATAGCGCCCCGAAGCATCATATCGACGCCCGTTGGCGTCTTCCCTTCCCATATAGCGGCCCGAAGCATCGTAGCGGCGGCCCGAGTCCTCTTCGCGTCCCATGTAGCGGCCCGTGGCGTCGTACTGCCGACCGTTGGCATCCTCCCTGCCCATATAGCGGCCTGAGGCGTCGTACCGTCGGCCGGAAGCATCTTCCCTGCCCATATAGCGACCCGAGGCATCGTAGATGCGGCCTGAATCGTCCTGCCGCCCCATGTAGCGGCCCGAGGCGTCGTAAAACCTCTCGGATGCAGTTGCTGCCGAAACACTCAGAGCGCAGCAGGCCAAAACTGCCAGCAGATGTATGCGCATGCTCGTTTCCTTCCAAGGATCGTATGTGTCGAGTCTACGCCGCCTTGTCATCTGACATCGGCGCAGGAGAAACAGTTTTTTCAAAAATTTCGTCGAAGGACTTGCTTTTTTCAGAATGCATCTATAAAATTTCAATTCTTCAAAAATGGTTCTGCGCGGTTGGCTCAGTGGTAGAGCATCGCCTTCACACGGCGGGGGTCACTGGTTCGAATCCAGTACCGCGCACCAGAATCCAAAAAAGGGGCCTTTGCGGTGCCCTTTTTTTTTTGCCTTTTGTCGGCCCTTCGGTCGGCATGCTCTCGTACAATCCTGCGTCGACATTTCTGCATTTTCCTTTTTCGCTTTCCATGAGTTCGAGCAGCGTACGTATTCTTGGCATCGATCCGGGGCTCAATCACACCGGTTACGGCGTCATCGACGCTGTGGGCGACAGGCTCACTCCCGTCGTCTATGGCTGCATCCACGTCCCGACAGGGACCTTGAGCGAACGACTGGGCACCATTTATCGGGAACTTGCAAAAGTCATTGACGCGACGCACCCCAATACGGCCGCCGCGGAAGTTATTTTTCTCAACATCAATCCTCGCTCGACCCTTCTTTTGGGGCAGGCCCGAGGAGCGGCACTGACGTGCGCCGCGATGCACGGACTGCAGGTTCACGAATATTCTGCGTCGGAAATCAAAAATTCCGTCGTCGGCACAGGACGTGCCGCCAAAACGCAGGTGCAGGATATGATGCGCCGTCTTCTTGGCATTGAAGGTGAACTTCAAGCCGACGCGGCAGACGCACTGGCCTGCGCCGTCACCTGCGCCCACGCCCTTAAAATCTCCGCGCTCACATCCCGACTGCTGCCCGATGCGCAGACGGGAAAAAAGATTCTGACTTCGCGCAAGAGCCGCAGAAATGCATGGGCTCAGGTTGTCGCGCAGCGAAGCAAATAATCCCTTTTTCGGACTCAAATCATGATCGGCCGCATTCAAGGCATTCTTCTTGAAAAGAACCCCCCGCACATTCTTGTGGACGTCCACGGCGTGGGATACGACATCGACGTCCCCATGTCCACGCTCTACAACCTGCCCGAAGTCGGGCGGGAAGTGACGCTTCTTACGCACTTCATCGTCCGCGAAGACGCCCAGCTTTTGTACGGGTTTCTCACTTCCCGCGAGCGGGAAGTGTTCCGACTGCTCATCAAGATTTCCGGCATTGGCGCCCGTACGGCCCTGTCGATTCTGTCGGGCATGGACGTCGACATGCTCGCTAAGGCCATCAGCATGCAGGACGCAGCCATGCTCACCCGCATCCCGGGCATCGGCAAAAAGACGGCCGAACGACTTGTACTTGAACTCAAAGGCAAGCTCGGAGCAGATTTGACGGGCCCCGCTCTGGGAGCAGCCAACGACGAGCGCACCGACGTTGCGGCCGCCCTTGTGGCGCTCGGCTACTCCGACAAAGAAGCCCTTGCTGCCGCCAAGCGTCTGCCCGAAGGCATCAGCGTCACAGACGGTATCCGAGAGGCTTTAAAATCTCTCGTCTGACATTTTCGACTGACCGCATTTTTTCCACGCTGCATCAATGACCTGCGACGAACGCATCGTAACGCCCGGTTCGGCCAATCCCAACGAAGAAAACATTGACCGCGCTTTAAGACCCGTGCGCCTGACCGACTATGTCGGGCAGCCTGCCGTACGCGAACAGCTTGAAGTCTTTATTGCCGCGGCCAGGCTTCGCGGGGAGCCGCTCGACCATCTGCTTTTGTTCGGCCCGCCCGGGTTGGGCAAGACGACGCTTGCGCACATCGTAGCCAATGAGATGGGCGTGAATCTGCGTCAGACCTCGGGCCCGGTGCTCGAGCGCCCCGGCGATCTGGCGGCTATTCTGACCAATCTTGAGCGCAACGATGTTCTCTTTATTGACGAGATCCACCGATTGAGTCCCGTTGTCGAAGAAATTCTCTACCCGGCGCTTGAGGACTATCAGATCGACATCATGATTGGCGAAGGCCCTGCAGCGCGCTCGATCAAGATCGATCTGCCGCCTTTTACGCTGATCGGCGCCACCACCCGCGCAGGCTCTCTCACCAATCCCCTGCGCGCTCGTTTTGGCATCGTCAATCAGCTGCAGTTCTACGATGTGGCCGACCTGGCGCATATCGTCTCGCGTTCGGCCAACCTTCTCAACGTTCCTATTGAAGAGTCGGGCGCCAGGGAAATTGCCCGCCGCTCCCGCGGCACTCCCCGTATCGCCAACCGCCTGCTGCGCCGCGTACGCGACTACGCGCAGGTGCGTCACGACGGCCTCATCACCAAGGACGTGGCCGATGCGGCACTCAAAATGCTGGCTGTCGACGCCATCGGCCTTGATCCCATCGATCAGAAGTTCCTCCTGACGATCATCGAAAAGTTTTCGGGCGGCCCCGTCGGCATCGACAATCTGGCAAGTGCTCTTGGCGAAGACAGCGGCACGCTCGAAGATGTGGTCGAACCTTATCTGATTCAAAACGGACTCATTCAACGCACTCCGCGCGGCCGCGTGGCCACGCTTCTTGCCTATCGGCACTTCGGCATTACGGCCCAGGCTCCCAACGCCACGAGCGATTTATTCGAGTCCTAAACCGCTCCCGTATCCACGAAAATGCGACTTCTCTCGGTCAACGCCGAAGGGACGGCGAACGCATGTTTCTGCTTGAAGTGCAAAAACTTAGGGAGTGTCATATAAACCGTGTAAACGGGTTTATATGACACTCCCGAAAAAATCGCGGCCTTCGACAAGGAAATTCTCTTTGCCGAAGTCAAACGAGATCCAAGAAAAATCGACCTTTCGGACCTCGAGCAGAAGGTCTACACCTTCATGGCTCAGACCAAGCTCTACAAAAAATACAAGCCGCGCATCAAAGGACTGTCCGCAGCCGAGCTATAACCGCCGCCGGGAAACGGCCTGATACGGGCCGCTTTCTTTGGCGTTGCCGGCCCCGAGCGGCTCATTTTTTCGGTGTCGGACTCGGCGGATTGCGGTAGCCGTTCTCAGAAGCCCAGAGCGCCGCTTCCACGCGCGTCGCAAAGTTGAGCTTTTTCAGGAGGTGCTTGACGTGCACCTTCACGGTGCCGTCCATGATGCCCAAATGCTCGGCAATCTGACGATTGCTCATCCCCTGCGACAGACACTGAAGCACGTCAAGTTCGCGCTTGCTGATCTGACTGACGTCGCGTACCGCGTCCTGATAGCGAACATTTCTCAACGAATCGGCCAAAACACCGGTAAGCGAGTCGCTGATAACGACCTCCCCCTCGGCGATCTGCTCGAACTGTCGGCGCATGGCCGCCACGGGCAGGCGTTTGGACAGGAAACCGTCGGCCTGCATACGGATGGCGGCAATGAGCGAGGGCTGACTGCCGTCGGTAATCAGCATCACGCAGCGCACGGGGAGCCACGAAGCCTTGATCCGTTCAAGAATCTTGACCGTCGGCATGCCGGCGTCAAGGTCGAGCACCACAAAGTTAAGTTCACTTTCGGTGACGGCCTGAAAAACCGAAGCGCCGTCATCGGTCACAGTCTCCACGGAAAACCCCTCGATGCTCTCGAGAAGTTTCTTCAATCCATCGGCAAAAAGCGGACACTGGTCGTAGATCAGAGCCCGAACTCTGGCGGGCTTTTCATTGAAAGGCGTCATAGCTCGATCGGGGATCGCGTCCCCGTCCGTCTCAGTCGTCAAAAGTCTTCACGGCATGCCACAACACGTCCGTCCCCTGCATGAAGTCTTCCATCTTCATTTCTTCGTAGGGGTTGTGGGAGCCGTTCTGGTTGGCCACGAAAATCATTGCGCTCGGCACACCGGCATTGGACAGCACGGCCGTGTCGTGCCCGGCGCCGCTCGCGATGCGGCGCACGGCTATACCGCCCTCACCGGCCGCTCTGACAAGCTTGTCCGAAAGTGCCTCGTCGACCTGCGCGGACTTAGTGACGAGCTTGGTATCAAATTCAAAACGCACTCCGCGCTCGCGCGCAACCTCCTGGGCCTGCTCGACAAGTCGGTCGTGGAAGTGTTCGATCGTCTCCATCGACAGGCTGCGCATGTCGACCGTAAAGGTCACTTCGCCCGGAATGACGGAAATAGCCGCCGTCGCATTGGTCTTGAGAACCCCGACGGTGAAGACGAGATCGTCCCCCGCGGCGAGCCTTTCGTCCCAAAGAAGGTCCATGCGGTGAATCAGATCGGCCGTCGCCATGACGGCATCATGGCGCCAAGCCTTGTCGACAGCACCCGAATGTGCTGTTTGACCGATGCACCTGACGACCTTGTGGCGAACGTTGCCGCGAATGCCGGTCACAATGCCCACGCGCGTGTCATCCGAGCCGTCAAGCATCGGTCCCTGTTCGATATGCAGCTCCACAAACGCAGCAATGCTCTTAAGGTTGACGAGCGCTCGTCCGGCAGTGATGTCCGCGGGATTAAATCCGCAGGCCGCGATGCATTCGCCGAGCGTTTTGTCTTCCGTGCGATGTCTGAGCATCATGTCGTCCATCGTCAGGCGCCCCGTGAGCGCAAGCGAGCCCACATAGGCCTTGCCGAAGAAGCTCGATTCTTCGCAACGCATCATCAGAACTACGAAGTCGCGCTTGGGGGTGAAGTGCGTGCGTCGCATCCACCAACAGACGGCGAGCGCGGCCACGATGCCCGCCATGCCGTCGTAATTGCCGCCCTGCGGAACGCTGTCGGCGTGGCTGCCAGCCACAAAAGCGGGCAGCTCGCGATCCTGCCCCGGATAAGTCATCCAGACGTTGCCGGCGATGTCGATATGCACCTCAAGCCCGAGATCGACGCCAATACCGCGCAGATAAT
This sequence comes from uncultured Sutterella sp., assembly GCA_945834535.1. GTDB lineage: Bacteria > Pseudomonadota > Gammaproteobacteria > Burkholderiales > Burkholderiaceae_F > Duodenibacillus. The sequence goes on from CAMAHM010000012.1 coordinate 12,504, forward strand.
CGAGTACTTCGCTTTCAGTCTGAGAGTAGCCCTGACGCGTCACGCCGAGTCCGTCGGAACTCATTTTGCGGACGGTTTCAAAGATGTTGCGGCAAAACTTGTTGCCTTCCCGCTGCAGATCGTTGGCCATAGTGTCCCCTTGCCGTCAGTCCCATGCCCGCACAGACGCTGCCCAAACGTTTGCTGCATCCAAGGGCATCGGGAAACCCCGTCTGTAAAAAACGGGTGGTATGCCAATGCGTCATTATCGCCTGTTTCACTATCGTGCACCAAACAGGATCAAAAAGTAGTTTGCCGTTTTTGCAAATAACATCGGACGAGATCAACCGATTTGCCGTGTTTTGACTCAGTGGAGCAATCCCGCAGCCCTTTTTTTGGACTATGATTTTTTAGTTGCTAAGACGCAGGCATCGGGCCCCTCACGAACCACAACTCATCCTGCCGCGTATTGCGTTGTTTCAACGGATGACGGCAATAAAAACGTTTTTTCTGCTCCGCCCTATTCTTAGCCGATTGTTTTTACCCGCCCTTTGACGCTTTCTGTCAAGCGTCCGGGGAGATGCGTCTTTTTGTGAGGAGATATTCGTCATGCCGTGCGCTTACCACGACCAACTCGTCCAGATTCGTCGTCAACTGCATCAAAACCCTGAAGAGGGTTGGTCTGAATTCACCACCACCGCTTTCATTGTCGAAACCCTCCGCAAATACGGTTACGAAGTGCTGCTCGGCCGCAAGGTCATCAACCCCGACTTCTGTCTCGGCCGCGAACCCTCGGTGGTGCAGGCCGGGCTCGAACGCGCCCGCAAGAACGGCGTCTCCGAGGCTCTTCTTGAAGAAATGCAGGAACTGACGGGCTGCGTGGCGGTTCTCGACACGGGTCGCCCGGGCCCGACGCTCGCCATCCGCTTTGACATCGACTGCGTTCCCGTCACCGAATGCACGGATCCCTCGCACCTTCCCGCCCGCGAAGGCTTCACGTCCCACAATCCGGGGCTGATGCACGCCTGCGGCCACGACGCGCACACCTCGGTCGGTCTGGCGGTGGCCCACTGGGTGATGGACAACAAGGATGCCCTGAACGGCAAGATCAAGATTCTCTTCCAGCCCGCCGAAGAAGGCGTGCGCGGCGCGGCCGGCATGGCCGCCAGCGGCATTGTGGACGATGCCGACTACTTCCTCGCCAGCCACTGCGCCATGAGCGCCAAGTCGGGCGAACTGGCTACCAACGTTTACGGCTTTTTGTGCACGACCAAGTTTGACGTGACCTTCCACGGTCGCCCCGCCCACGCCGGTGCCTGCCCGCAGGACGGCCGCAACGCTCTTGTGGCCGCCGCCAACGCCACCGTCCAAATGATGGGCATCTCGCGCCACTCGGGCGGCATGACGCGCGTCAATATCGGTCAGCTCATTGCCGGCGAAGGCCGCAACGTGATTCCGTCCAAGGCGGTCATGAAGCTTGAAGTACGCGGTGAAACGAGCGACATCAACGACTACATGGTCGAGCAGGTCAACAACATCTGTGAAGGCGTCGCCAAGAGCTTCGGCGTGACGTATGACTGCCGCAAGATGGGCGAAGCGGTGGATCTGACGAGCGACAAGGAGCTTGTGGACGTTCTCAACCGCTGTGCCGGCCAGATTGAAGGCCTCAAGGTGCTCGACAAGCCGAACAACTTCGGCGGCTCGGAAGATGCCACCATCCTGTGTCGCCGTGTGCAGGCCAAGGGCGGCAAGGCAGCCTTCTTCGTCTGGGGTTCGAACCGTCCGAGCGGCCATCACACGGCCACGTTCGACATTTGCGAATCCGACATGGATGTGGCTCTGACACTGTGGACGAAGGTTATCCCCGCCGTGCTGAACCGCTGATCGGCACCTTTTGAGCGCGGGCGGCAGAGCCGCCCGCGGCGGTTTCATTAAAAATGCGCCGACGTTCCGCAAACGGAACGGGCGCATTTTTTCTTTGCTCGGGTACTCGGAAATTCTTTTAAGAGACGAAGCTCACCGCTACCAGAAGCACAGGCAGCGCAAAGAACAGGCCGACCACCGACAGACCGACCGCTTCGCTGGCAAACGCATCGTCCGCCCCATAGTGCTTGGAGAGCACCGCAATCACGGGCGACACCGGAAGAGCGGCCGAAATGATGAAGACCTGACGCATGAGCGTGCTCATTTCGAGCGGCAGCGAGCACAGATACATCACGATCGGACGCAGCACGAAGCACGAAAGAAGAACCAGCCACACTTCGCAGGGCATTTTCTTGAGGGCGGCAAAACCCACGCGGTGAATCGTGATGCCGATGAAGATGAGTGCCAGGGGGGTAGCGAGCTGACCGATCATTTTGACGGACAGATAGACGGGACGCGGCACGGCAATCATGAAAAGCACGACCGCCACGCCCAACAGAAATCCGACGAGAGGGCCCGAAAAGAGCATCTTGAAGCTCTTTTTGGAAATGAGAGAAGGCTTGGTGCCGCCAGAGCGGCGCACGCCGTCGAGCTGCACGTTATACAGGCCCACCGTCCAAATGAAGGTAACGTTGGCAAAAAAGTAGATCAACAGATAGGGCATGCCGACTTCGCCGAACATCGTGGTGATCACAGGCACCCCTACAAAGCCCACGGTCGCGCCCGAAAAGGCCGCGATGAAGGCACCGCGCCGGGACTCGCGCACAAGGGGCGTGCGCGACAGCGCAAGAGAAATAAGAAAGTTGATACCGATCGTCACAAAGGGCAGATAGGCAATCTTGAGAAGTTCCAGAAGTTCTCCGTTGGAAAACTTCGAGACGACCGAATAAAAGAGAAAAAACGGAATCGCCAGATTCACGAGACGGGCGATCAGGGATCGCGCCTTGTCGTCGTACCAATTCCTGTACGAAGTCCAATAACCGAGGCCGGCCACGGCAACCAGCACCAGCACGGTCGAAAAGGCATGAAGAAGAACGTCCACCATGATTGAGCACCCAGAATCAATCAACACCAACGAAGACTTTGGGGAGTGTATCGCCTGACGGCTTGCCGCAAGGATTTACCCCATCTATCATATAGATGAGTCCTACCAATCGAGAGGTAGTCATGTCCGACACGTTTTCCACCTCCTCTTCACTTCCGCACGTCTCGCGGCAACCGCTGTACATGCAGATCTACAGGCTTTTGCTCGATCGGATTCTGGCTGGCTTTTGGAAACCCGGGGAAAAAATCACTTCCGAACAAACGCTGGCCGCCGAAACCGGGGTTTCTCTGGGCACGCTTCGCAAGGCCGTCGAAATGCTCACGTCCGAAGGCATTCTCGAGCGCCGTGCGGGTCTGGGAACCTACGTGAGCACCTTTCGGGAAAAAGGCTACTGGAATCGGTTTCTTCCCTATGAAACCATGCATCTGTCGGAGCGCTACGACTTGAGGCGACTCATTCGCTTTGAGCACACTCCCGCCGACGAGGAAACGGCCAAGGCACTCTCGGTACCGCCCGGAACGGATGTGATTCACATTGTGCGACACATGATTCGGGGCGAACTTGTTGCCGCCGTAGACGAATGCTTTCTGCTGCCCGCGTACTTCCCGCATCTTTCGCAAGCCTTCTTTCTCACGCGCTTTCGGGAGGACGACACGGTCTACGGTTTTTACGATCGGGAATTCGGCATCGTCATCACGCGTCAGCGCTGCCGCGTAACGTGTGAGACGATTTCGCCCGATACCTCACGCCTGCTCGGTCTTGAGGTCGGGCGTTCCATGCTGCGGCTTGCCCGCGCTTCGTTTGCCTTCGGACACACGCCCGTGGAATTTCGCGTGCGTCACGAGGACGCACGCACGGCGTGTCTGTGTTTTGACCTTTAAATGCCGCCTTTGACGGTCTTGGAGCTTCCGGCACGCGGCTGCCAACGCATGGCGCGGCGCTCGACGATACCGACCGCCCAGTCCAGAACAAGAGCAAAGGCCGTCAGCACCAAAATACCGGCCATGACGGTGTTGATATCAAAAACGCCTTCTGCCTGCAGGATGAGGTAACCCACTCCCTGACTCGAACCGAGGTATTCGCCCACCACGGCACCGACAAAGGCCATGCCGACCGAGGTATGAAGCGACGAGAACACCCAGCTCATGGCCGACGGCAGGTAGACGTTCTTCAAAAGCTGCTTTTGATTGGCGCCGAGCATACGGGCCGAGGCGAGCACATTGGGATTGACTTCGCGCACGCCCTGATAGACGTTGAAAAAGACGATGAAAAAAACGAGCGTCACGCCGAGCGCCACCTTCGAGGCAATCCCCAGACCAAACCAGACGGCAAAAATCGGTGCCAAAATCACGCGAGGCATCGAATTGAGGCCCTTGATGAAGGGATCGGCTACGGCAGCAGCAAAGGGCGTCAACGCGAGCCACATACCCACGGCTCCGCCCGTGATCGTGCCGATAACAAACGCAAGCACCGTTTCGACCATAGTCACCCACAGATGCATGTAGATGTCGGCCTGCGTGACGAACCACTCCCAAATGCGCACAAAAATGATGTCGGGCTCGCCGAAAAAGAAAGCCGCCTGCGAGTCGTTTTCAAACACGAAGGGAGGAATGATGCCCGGCTTGGTGAGCACATACCAAAGTGCAAAAATCGCCGCCAAAAGGCCGATCTGCCAAACACGCAAACGCAATGCGGAAAAATTGGAACTTTTCACAACACACCACTCAAAATAACGTTGAATCTTCCTGCGGGATCAGTTGCTGACCTTTTTCTGCTGCTGTGCGTAGCCCTTGAGAACTTCCTCTCGAAGCACCTGCCAAATGGCCGCGTGCAACTCAAGGAAACGAGGCGTCATGCGCACTTCGCTCACGTCGCGCGGACGCGGCAGATCGATGATGAATTCACCGATCGGATGGCTTTCCGGACCGGCGCTCATCACGACCACGCGGTCGGACATGGAAATTGCCTCATCCAGATCGTGCGTAATAAAGAGCACCGCCTTTCGTTTGGCCTGCCACAGGTTGAGCAGTTCGTTTTCCATGAGTTGGCGCGTCTGAATGTCGAGCGCCGAAAAGGATTCGTCCATCAAAATGATGTCCGGGTCCTTGATCAGGGTCTGGGCCATGGCCACGCGCTTACGCATACCGCCCGAAAGATGGTGCGGATAGCGGTCTTCAAAACCTTCAAGACCGACGCGCTTGAGCCAGGCGCGGGCCCGCTCACGAGCTTCTTGCTCGTCGACGCCCTCAAACACGAGCCCGGCGGCCACGTTGTCGAGTGCACTCTTCCACGGCATCAGCGCATCGGCCTGAAACATGTAGCCGGCGCGGCGGTTGAGCCCCGTCAAGGGTTCGCCGTAGATGCGCACATGTCCTTCGGAGGGCTCCAAAAGTCCCGCGCTCATATTAAGAAGCGTGGACTTGCCGCACCCCGTCGGACCGACGACGCTGACAAATTCGCCGTCGCTCACGATGAGGTTGACGTGCCGCACGGCCGTGTAGGTCGCGGCCCGTCCGGAATCCTCACTGGCAAAAGTACAGGCGATATCCTTAAGTTCGATAGCTGCTTTGGACATGAATGACCTTTCGTTCTGATGGAGGGCGTCGACAGGACTCTACCCGCCGATTAACGGGGGTACTTGCGGTGCGCCGCCTTGACGAATTCGTTGGTGTAGACCGCCTTCAGATCGACCTTGGCAGAGGCGATCTTCGGGTTGACGGCGGCAAGCGACTTCAGGCTGATGGCGGGAGCCGCATCGGGAATCATGCCGTCGGGCGAAAGGGCCGGACGGTTCTTCAGGAAACCTTCGATGTAGATGTCCTTGTTGCCCAGGAAGTAGCTTTCGGGCACCGTGCGCACGATGTCTTCGGCTGTTGCCTTGGCGAGCCATCGATCGGCGCGCACCACGGCGTTCGTCAGGCCCTGAATCGCATTGCGGTGCGACTTGAGGTAGCGCTCGGTCGTGTAAAGACACCCGGCAACCATCGGGCCGCCGAAGAGCTTGTCGCTTTCGGCGACGACGCGGGTATCGGCCACGATCGTCAGAAGATCGCGCTGCATGAGCTGGGCAATCACGGGATCGAGGTTGGTGAAGGCGTCAATGCGGCCCGACTCGATGGCCGCCACGGCCGCCGACGAAGCGCCCACGCCGATGAAAGAAACTTCGCTCGGCTTGATACCGGCGGTGGCAAGCACGAAATTGGCAATCGCGTGCGAGCTCGAGCCCGGAGCCGTCACACCGATGCGCTTGCCGCGCAGATCCTTGAGGCTCTTGAAGTTGGGCATCGTCTTTTTGTTGACGGCAAACACCACCTGCGGCGCACGGCCCTGCAACACGAAGGCACGCATCTGCTGGCCGCGGGTCTGCATGGCGATGGTGTGCTCAAACGCACCTGAGACGACATCGGCCGAACCGCCGACCACCGCCTGCAGTGAACGCGAACCGCCCTGGAAGTCGATGATTTCCACGTCAAGCCCTTCGTCCTTAAAGTAACCGAGGCGTTCGGCCACACTGATCGGCAGGTAGTAGTACAGGGCCTTCCCGCCGACGGCGATGCGCACCTTTTCATTGGCGGCAAATACTTCGGGCACAGTTCCGGCAACTGCAGCGGCAGCGGCGGCTGAAAGGATCTGACGACGGGTCACGTTCATGATGTGGGTCTCCCAATAAAAAAACGCACGCTCCAAATGAGGCGTGCGTCTGTTTGAATCCTGATTTTTGCGCTTTGGCGATGTTTCGGTTTTCGGTGCTTTGCGGCGGATCCTACTAAAAGAGCGCCGATCAACGAGGACCGAGGTCACCGTTGAGTTGACGGACACCGACGCACCCGGCGCCCGAACCCCTGTAAGGGGCACAGTCGCCGAAGCAGCAAACTCATCGGATCAATGATCCGGGGGTGTGAAGCGTCGGTCACCATGGTTAAAACATCAGTCAATACAATAAATCTGTCGAGTCGCTCTGAAAGACGACCTTTTTTAAGAATATGTCGCGCAAAAATACCTGTCAAAGCATCCGATGCGAGCATCTGAGCAAAAGCAGATCCGATAGGCAATACCCCTTAGAAAGCTCAACGTCGATCGGTGATGGCGCGAGAGAGCGTGGCCACATCCGTGTATTCGATCTCCACCCCGCTCGGCAGTCCGCGCGCGAGCCGCGTGACACGCAGCTCGGGAAAACGTTTTTTAAGCACTCCCGCAAGAACATGCGCGGTTGTTTCACCCTCGGCCGTGTAACTCGTTGCGAGCACAACTTCCCGCACGTTTTCGCGCTCAATGCGCTCGACAAGCTTATCCACCCCAAGCTCCTGCGGAGTGACGCCTTCAAGAGGATTGACGCGTCCCATGAGCACGAAATAGCCGCCCCGATAGGCCACGGTCGACTCGACCGCCTTCTGATCGGCCGGCGTTTCAACGACGCACACAACCGACGCGTCGCGCGTACGGTCGGCGCACAGGTCGCAAACGGGCTGCGTGGTGAGCGTATGGCATTGGGGACAGTGGTGCACGCATTCGAGAGCGTCGGCAAGCGTGCGGCAGATCGCCTGCGCGGTCGACTTGCGCGTACCGAGCAGCTCGGTCACAAGGCGGGCGGCAGAACGAGGGCCGAGTCCGGGAAGGCTGGCGAAAAGATCCTCGAGGCGCGCGATGCGCTCGTCGGCGGAAGAAGGCATTTTGTGGCTCGGATCTGTGTGCTGGAGAAAACAATCCGCATTGTAGACCGCCACCTATAATTGAAAGTGGTTCTTTTCTTGCGGGAGGGGTGCGTATGCAGCGCAGACCAATTCATCGCGGCGGCATCGTTTCGGCCGGCTATGACCGAGAAACGCGATGCCTGGACATTGAGTTTGATACCAAACGCGTCCTGCGTTACGAGAATGTCGGCAGTCAGGTCGCAGACCGCTTTCTGAATTCGGCCGAGCCCGTTGCCTATTATCAGGACGTCATCCGCGAAGAGTACAGCGCGGTGGAATTGTCGCGTACAGCCCTCAAGGAGGTTGTCAAAAAACCTGCCAAAAAGGGTATTCCCGCCGAACTTAAAGCGCTGTTCGGCGAGTAGTTGAACAAAGCCTGGCCGTCGGCTCAGGCTTTTTTGAGTACCAAACCGTTACCACGGCCAGAACTTCTTCGTTTTTTCTTCCGTCTTGGCCGGTTCGGCGGCCTGCTGCGGCTTGGGATCTGTCAGGTAGACCTTTTCAATGATTTTGTCGGCTGCCCGGCCCTTGGCCTCGTCGAGCGCCTCCTGCGCCTTCACGCTGCTCGTCTGACTGCGCAGTTCAAGGCGCTTTTTGGCAAGTTCAAGCTCGCGCAGTTCGTCCTCGTACTTTTCGTTGCGAGCCTGTTGGCGGGCCTTTTCAGCGTCCTCAAGCTTTTTCTGGGCCTCCTTCTTGGCAGCGAGCGCACGCTGCTCGGCTTCCTTTTTGAGCTGCTGCGCCTTCTTTTCGGCAGCGCGCTTGGCTTCGGCAGCCGCCTTCTGCGCCTTTGCCTTGGCCTCGGCGGCAGCCTGAGCGGCTCTTTGTGCGTTCAGTTCGGCCTGAGCGCGGGCACGCACCTCTTCATAATTTCTGCGGACGGCCTCGATCTGGGCATCCACAGCCGCCGCCCCGGTGTATGTCGTCGTGGTCGTTGTGGTTGTCGTGGTTGCAGGAACGGCGGGCCCCGTGTAGTCGGGCGGCACCTGAGCCGCGGCCGTCAGGCTCATGCAGCCCACTGACAAAATCAAAACAGTGCTGCGCATGGTGTCTCACCTCAGTGCTGCTGCGTGCAGCCGTAGGGATTGTTGGGCTGAATGCGAGTTTCATTGGGGCGGGGCGAAATCATGATTGCCGTGCCCGTCTTGAATTCACACAGATGGCCGACCTGGGCCGAATTGAAGATGCGGCCGTTGTGTCGGAAAGTGATCTGCACGCCGTCAACCAGATTCTCAGACTTACCCGAGGCTCCGCGCCCGGCCATGTTGCCCAGGGCGCCGCCGGCGACGATGCCGCCAACAACAGCGTCGGGATGGTTACTCACGGCAAGACCGGCCGCGGCACCGGCCAGTGCCCCGATCACCATGCCGATGGTCGAGCCTTCGTCACGTCCGGCGCTGTTTTGCACGGCAATGCGCGCGGGCATGACGGCGATGATGTCCACGGTCTGCACTTCCTGAGCCTGATTGACCATTGAAGTCGTATAAACATCGGAGCGGTATGTCTGACCGTCGTTGGCGCAGCCGGCAAGCATCAGCGCAGGAATCAGCGCCAGAGCCGCATAGTGCTTCTTAAAAACCATAGTGCATTTTCTCAAAAGGAATTTTCAAAATTGTCCGAGCTTTCTGCAGTCTAGCCCGCCTCAAGCCGTGACACACGGCCACAGTGTCAAAATTTTGCGACAGATGCAAAAAAATGCTTCCGCAGGGACACAATCAGACAAAGGCGCAGACAACGGCCACCACGAGTGCCGGAAGCAGGTCCGCCACGCGGATTTTGTCACCCCAAATCAGATTGACGCCGACGCAAAAGATCAAAATGGAGCCGACAAGCGAAAGATTGTCCACCGCCTGCGGCGTCAAAAACGGCTCGATAAAACGCGCCAACAGCGTGATGACGCCCTGAAAAAGAGCGACCGGAACGGCTGAGAAAATGCATCCCTTGCCGAGCGTAGCAGTCATGACGGCCACAAAAATCATGTCCATCACGGCCTTGGCCGTCAGAATGGAAATGTCGCCCGTCAGGCCGTCCTTGAGGGAACCGACAACGGCCATTGCCCCAATGCTCACGGCAATCGAAGCCACGACGAAACCGCGCACGAACAGGGGGTCGCCGGCACTGCCCGAACGGTCCTTAAGCCATTGGCCGAATGTTTCGATCCGTTCGGTGATGCGCAGAAACGTGCCGATCAGCATGCCGATTGTGAGCGAGGCGATGATGGTCATCATGCCGCCCGCGTGCAGTGCGCCCTCGGCGGGCTTGAGCGCCTGCTCGCAGGTGCCGACGATGCCGATGAAGATCGTGCACAGGCCGAGCGCCGACACCATGTTGCTCTGATAGCGCTGCGTGATGAAACGCTTGAAGGCGAGGCCCGCCAGACCGCCGACAACAATGCCGGCGACATTGATGAGTGTTCCGAGTCCGATCATAAGTGTTCGACGCTCTTGGAATTCCGACAAAGCCTCGGAGTTCAAAGCCGCGTCACGGGCATATTCTTAACAAAAGAAAATCGTGGCCAGACCGAGGAAAATCAAAAAGCCTCCCGAGTCGGTCATGAATGTAAGCAGCACCGACCCGCCCATGGCCGGATCGCGGCCGCAGGCCTTGAGTACAAGGGGCACCGCCAGACCGACCGCCGCACCCAGGACGATGTTCAGCAGCATGGCAAGAGCCATCACGCCGCCCAGAAGCATGCCCTGCGGGCTGTCCATATAAAGCAGCCAGGCGCAGCCGCCCGCGATGACGCCCCACAAAAGCCCGTTGATGATCGCCACGCACAATTCCTTGCGCAGCAGGCGGCCCGTGTTGGTGTCCGTCACCTGCCCCATGGCAAGCGAGCGCACCAAAAGCGTCAGAGTCTGGTTGCCCGAGTTGCCGGCCATGCCTGCCACCACGGGCATAAGGGCCGCGAGCGCCACCACGCGCTCGATCGTGCCGTCAAAGGCCGTAATAACGCGGGACGCAAAGAAGGCCGTGCACAGATTCACGCCGAGCCACAGCCAGCGGCTCTTGGCGGTTTCCCAGACGCTGCCGAAAATATCCTGATCGTCGTCCAGACCCACGGCCTTAAAGGCGTCTTCTTCGTTTTCTTCACGAATGACGTCAACGATTTCGTTGACGGTTAGGCGCCCGACAAGTCGCCCGGCCTCGTCAACCACAGGGGCGCTCACAAGGTCGTAGCGCTCGAACGCCTGCGCCGCGTCACTGGCGTCGTCCAAGGGATTGAGCGTGAGCACGTCCGTCTGCAGGAGATCGGCCACCGCTTCGCGCGGTTCGTGCAGCAGGATCTGGCTCACCGGAAGTGAGCCGAGGAATTTGCCCTGACGGTCCACCACAAACACCTGGTCGGTGTGATCGGGCAGAGAAGAAAAGCGACGCAAAAAGCGCAGTACGACTTCCAACGTCACTTCCTGACGAATGGAAATCATCTCAAAGTCCATGCGCGCACCCACACTCTCTTCGGGGTAGCTCATGGCCGCGCGCAGCTGGGCGCGCTCTTCGTGCGACAGACCTTCCTGAACTTCGGCCACCACATCGGGCGGGAGGTCTTCAACGAGGTCGGCGATTTCGTCGGTATCGAGTCCTTCAACAGCGTCGACGAGCTCGTCGCGCTTCATCGAGTCGATCAGGGTTTCACGAACACCGTCGTTGACTTCCAGAAGGATGTCGCCTTCCTGCTCGGGCGCCACCAAACGCCAGACGGCAAGACGTTCGTCCAAAGGAAGCGCTTCGAGCACATAGGCCACGTCGGCCGGGTGCATGTCCTCAAGCACTTCCCGCAGTTCGCTCTGCGCGGCAACGTCGGTGCCGGCAGCCTGCGGCGCATCGGCCGAAGGCTTGGGAGCGCCGCGTTCACGGAGCTCCTCAAAAATCTGAGAAATGCGCTCGAGCGAGCGGCTCGCCCCTTCGGGATCACGGGCGAGCAGATCGTCGTCGACGTCCGCAACGGATGAGGCCGTCATATCGCGGCGCGCTTCGTTCTGGAAGTTGGCATTCGGGCTCATTGCTCGCCTCCTCGGCGCAGACAAGCAACGAGACGGCCGACGCCAAAGGCGCGACCGTCCGTCAAAACATATGTCTTCAAAGCCGTCAATGCGCAGTCGATGTTCTTCAAACGAACCTCTCAGCCGTGGGGTGAGCCGTCGGGTGAGGCCCCTTCAGGGAAGGGGCCATTCTACCCGCGATTTAGCGCAGGCGCGCCAGAACAGGCGCCGTTTCGGGGCCAACCCCGAGCCAGATGCGAAATGCCTCGGCTGCCTGCTCGACAAGCATGCCCAGACCGTCCTCAACACGGGCGGCACCCGACTCGGCCGCAAGCCGCATGAAGGGCGTCGGCTGCCTGGCGTACATCAGATCGTAGGCCAGAGCCGCATTCTTAAAGGTCACGTTCGGAATGGCGGGCGCTTCATTGGAGAGCGAAGCGCTCGTCGCGTTGATGATCACTTCCCATCCTTCGCGGGCGGTGTCAACGTATGTGACAGCCTCCACACCGAGCCCGACGCCCAACTGTACGGCCTTTTCATGCGTACGGTTGGCCACGGCGATCTTGGCGCAGCCCAGAGGTTTAAGAGCGGCCACGACGCCGCGTGCCGCTCCGCCGGCGCCGCACACCAACACGCGCGCCCCCTGCAGAGGCACGCCGCAACGCCCGATCACGTCGCGCACGAAACCGACGCCGTCGGTGTTGTCACCGATTGCACGGGTGCCGTCAAACAGAATCGTGTTGACCGCACGGGCTGCACGGGCGCGGTCCGTGACTTCGTCGCAGTAGGCAAACGCGTCTTCCTTGAAGGGCACGGTCACGTTGACGCCGACAGGATTTTCCTCACGGCGCAGGCGCGCCATGCAATCGATGAAGTTGCCCGGCTCAAAGTCGCGCGTCTCATAGGAAATCTGCATGTCGAACTGCGCGGCAAAGGCTTGGTGGATGACGGGCGAAAGCGAATGCGCCACCGGGTGACCAATCACGAAGAACTTCTTCATAACGCCTCCTTATTGCGGTGTGCCGCGCGGCTTTGTCCGCCAAAGCCGCGCAAGAAAAGGTTTCGGATTTAGGCTGCAGGCTGCGCGGCCGCCGTCCCGTCGCCAGGCGTCTGATCGGCCTTTCCGGGCACCTCGTCGGTTTCGGCGGGGCCGGCCTCGTCCTCGTCTTCTTCGTCAAGGTCGAGGTGATCGGCGAGCACTTCCAGCAGTTTGACCTCCAGAACAAGGTCGATATAGTCCTTGCCGAGAATCTGCAGGCGGATCTTCTGACCGCGCTCAAGCTCGGGCAGTCCGGGGATGCGCTGCATGAAGGGCAGTCCCTCGATGCGCACCAACTCTTCCTTGACCACCACGGCTTCGATTTCGGTCAGCCCCTCCTGTTCGATCCAACGCAGAGACCAGTAACGCTCCATGCGTCTTTGGAATTCATTATAAGTTTCGTACAGCCCCTCAAATTGGCTGACGATGGTAAAAAAGTCGACGTCGTTTCCGAGGTACGCCGGAGCCGTACCCTGCGCCGTGCAGATGATCTGGCGCTGATTGACCATGTCGACGTAGCGGCGCAGCGGCGAGGTGGACCAGGCGTAGCGCAGCACCCCCAGCCCGTCGTGCGGCCCCGGAGAAGTACTCATGCGCACGCGCCCCATGCGCTGGCTGCGGTAGATGCCCGCCGTGCGGTGTTCTTCGAGCCACAGACCCCAGGTGGAATTCGCAAAAATCATCAGTTCAGCCACGATCAGGTCCACGGGCGCCCCGCGCACGCGTCCCTTGCGGTGGATGATCGGATGCTCAAAATCCCCTTCAATGTCAAGGTACCAGTCGATGCGGCCGATCACTTCGGGGCGTCCGCGCACCTCTTCGCGCTCGGCAAGGCGCGCACGGGCAAAGCGGTATAAAAAACCCAACTCCCGCGCCCATGGCACGCTGAGCGTGCCGTCGGCAATTGCCTCTTCGGTCACCTGCTCATGAAAATCCTCATAGCGCAGATTGGCGGCCACGCGAATCGACTCGATTCTCGTTTCCGTCGACTGCACCGCCATGGTCTCATTGTCGACTACCACGTAAAGCGAAACGCACGGCACGAGTCGGCCTTCATCAAGACTCGTGGCCGCGATCCAGGCTTCGGGCAGCATGGTCGTCTTCATCCCCGGCGCGTACACCGTGGACATGCGGGAACGGGCCACCTTGTCGAGCTCGCTGTCGCGGCCGATCAAAAGCGCCGGTGCGGCAATATGAATGCCGATGCGGGTCTTGGCGTCGTCCATCGGCGTAACGCTGGCCGCGTCATCGATTTCCGTCGTGCTGCGATCGTCGATTGAGAAGGCCTGAACGTCCGCTTCGGGCAGTTCGGGCAAAGGTCCGGGCACGGGAAGGTCGGCCGCAAATCCCCGGCCGCGGGGAAAGTTTTCCAGATAAAAACTGTCGATGTGCCAGGCAAGAGGGCTCTTGACGGCGCCGAGCGAGAGCATCAGGCGCAAAGGCGACTGCCGCGTTTCTGCTGCAGCATCGTTGAGAGCCTTCCACTCGATGCCGTTCTTGTCGGGCCGCAGCAAAAGCTCGTAGCACTTTCGGGCGATCTCTTCGGGCAGTCGTCCCGCGCACATTTCAGAGACCATTTCGCGGCGACGCTTTTCCAGCGCTTCCTTCTTGGCGACGGCTTCAAGGGCGCGCTTCAAAATGTCTTCGGGCGCCTTTTTGTAGCGACCCCGGCCCTTGCGGTAGAAATACACAGGGTTGGCGTGAAGCGCCAGCATGCAGGCCGCTTTCGATGCGGGCGCCCTGTCGCCGAAATACTCCTCGGCCATATCGTCGTAACCGAACTCGTCATCGCCGGCAACTTCCCACAAAAAACCGGGCTCAATTTCCTGTGCGGCGGCTTTGGCATTTTCCAGAAACTGCGCCGCGTCGGCGGCATCGAATTCAAAAAACACATGACCGCCCTTGACCTTGGTACGCCGCCCCGTGGGCAGCTGCACCTGATAGCTGTTGCCGTCCTGCTTGAGGATCAGTCCCGCCTTAAAGGCGCCGTCTTCTTCAAAAAATAACTGCATGTTGTTGTTCTGTTTCAGAGCCGCGCATTCATCGGCCCGCTGCTTCATAGAAATTTCTGCTCGAAAAGAAAACGCATCACGTGCTCGGCGTGCTCGGCAAAGTCGCTCACCGCATGGTCTCCTCCCGGAATGACGATCGAAGGGCTGTCGGCATAGCGTTCGGCCGCCGCCGTCCAGTCGAGCACTTCGTCGCCCGTGGTCAACAGTGTAAGGATGCGCTCGGGATTGGGAAGGGCCGACACAGCCATCGCCTTGAGCATGTGAGCGTGCGAAGCGTCGACCCAGATGCGCGCCCCCGTCGTAGCAAGGGGCTGCCAACCGAGATAGCAGGAGACGATTTTCCAGGGCTCAACGGCCGGATTGACCACTGCCGTGCGATCGCACGTTTCTGCGGCGAGCACCGTGGCATAAAAGCCGCCGAGACTTGAGCCGACGACCGCCACCACTCCTTTGTCGGCAAGGGCCGCCCGGGCGTTGCGAATGCGCCTGATCGCCTCATCGGGCGGTGCATTCAGGTCCGGCGCACAAAAGCCAATGCCGCGCTCGCGGCAAAGAGTTTCGAGCACCCGACCCTTCATGGAACGCGGCCCCGACAAAAACCCGTGCAGATACAAAAGCGACGTCACCGCCCTCTCCCAATCGAAATGACTTAACGGGCAAGGGCGCTCTCAAGGCGGCCGCAGACATTGCCGAATCCCCCGTTGCTCATCACGAGGATGCAGTCACCCTCGCGCGCCTCGCGGCACACGGCCTGTACCAACTCGTCCAGATCGGCGTCGAAGGTTCTGGCCTTCGCGCCCAATGGTGCCAGTGCCTCGGCCGGATCCCAGCGCACCTGCGGGCCGCGCCAGCAAAAGACGGCGTCGGCCTGCGTCAACGACGCCGCGAGTTTGTCCTTCATCGTGCCGAGCTTCATCGTGTTGCTTCGGGGCTCGAGCACGGCAAGAATTCTGCGCTCAACCCCCACCTTGCCGCGCAGCGCCGCAAGAGTTTCGGCAATGGCAGTCGGGTGATGAGCAAAATCGTCGATCACCGTGACGCCGCGCACGACGCACTTGGTTTCCAGACGCCGCTTGACGCCGCCAAAATCGGCCATGAGCGCGCAGGCCGTCTCGGGAGCAACGCCCGCGTCGACGGCCGCCGCCACGGCGGCACAGGCGTTGAGCGCGTTATGGCGACCGGCAAGCGCCATTTCAAGGCGTCCGATGCGATTGTCCCCGCGCCACACGACGCGATCGTCGTCCACATGCCAGCCTTCGGGCGTGTTAAAGCGCTGCAGGCGCGAATAGAGCCCCTTGGCAAGCACCCTTTCGAGGGCTTCACAGTCCCCGTTGGAGATGACGAGCCCGCCAGCGGGAATCGTGCGCACAAGGTGATGGAACTGACGCTCGATGGCCGCCAGGTTGTCGAAAATGTCGGCGTGGTCGAATTCAAGGTTGTTGAGAATCGCCGTTCTCGGGCGGTAGTGCACAAACTTGCTGCGCTTGTCAAAAAAGGCCGTGTCGTACTCGTCGGCCTCGATGACGAAATGCCGGCCGCTTCCCATATGCGCCGAGCGCCCCGTCTCACAGGGAACGCCGCCCACGAGATACCCGGGGTCCATCCCGGCAGCCTGAAGAATGTGCATCACCATGGACGTGGTGGTGGTCTTGCCGTGGGTCCCGGCCACGGCGATGACGTGCCGACCCTGAAGAATATTTTCCTGCATCCACTGCGGGCCCGACGTGTACGGCGCGCCGCTTTCAAGGATGGCTTCCAGAAGGGGATTGCCGCGCGAGACGGCGTTGCCGATCACCCACAGGTCGGGTGCCACGGCAAGGGTCGAAGCGTCGTATCCGCTCGTCAGTTCAATACCGGCGAGCGTGAGCTGATCGCTCATGGGCGGATAAACGTTGGCGTCGCTCCCGGTGACGGTGTGGCCTGCGGCGCGGGCAAGCTGCGCCACGCCCCCCATGAAGGTGCCGCAGATGCCCAGAATGTGAATATGCATAGATCGCTCTCATCGCGTCCCTTGCGGGACGGCAAAAACGTGTAAATTGTCGACAGATTTTGACGTTCTCTCCGCCGTCAACGACGGAGATTCTCTACTGAGTCAGCAGCTTGC
>CAMAHM010000013.1 GCA_945834535.1 uncultured Sutterella sp.
TCTCTCCTCGGGCACCAGTATTTGCAGAGCCTCGCAGTTGCGGGGCTTTTCTGTTTTTTAGGACTTTCAAGACTGGAAAGTCGAGGGACTTGTCCTGCGACCGAAGACACGGACGAGTGAGACTGTATGACCATTACATCGGCCGAGCCTGCGCTTTCTTTTGAGGCGGTTGAGAAAATCTA
This sequence comes from uncultured Sutterella sp., assembly GCA_945834535.1. Taxonomy (GTDB): domain Bacteria; phylum Pseudomonadota; class Gammaproteobacteria; order Burkholderiales; family Burkholderiaceae_F; genus Duodenibacillus. The sequence continues at coordinate 183 of CAMAHM010000013.1, forward strand.
CGCCAACGCTACCGTCGCACTGCGTAACGTTTCTTTTGCGGTCGAACGCGGAGACTTCTTCGGCCTGCTTGGCCCCAACGGCGCGGGCAAATCCACGCTTATTGCCTGTTTGGCGGGACTCGCAAAGCCAACCTCGGGGCGCATTTTTGTGCACGGCATCGATTGCGCGCACGAACGCCGTCGCGCTTCGGCATGCCTTGGCGTCGTGCCGCAGGAAATCGTTTTCGATCCTTTCCTGACGGTACGGGAAACACTGCGCTTTCAGTCGGGCTATTGGGGAATTCGCCGCAACGACGACTGGATCGACGAGATCCTTGCCAATCTCGATCTCACCGACAAAGCCGACACCAACATGCGGGCTCTTTCGGGCGGCATGAAGCGGCGCGTGCTTGTGGCGCAGGCTCTGGTGCACAGGCCGCCCGTGGTGGTGCTCGACGAGCCGACGGCAGGCGTGGATGTTGCTCTCCGAGAAAATCTCTGGCGTTTTATCGGGCGGCTCCATCAGAGCGGCACGACAGTGGTGCTGACGACGCATGATCTAGCCGAAGCGCAAAGGCTCTGCCGGCGGATTGCCATTCTCAAAAAAGGAGAAATCGTCGCCATTGATCAAACGGAGGCGCTGCTGCAGCGCTTTGAGGGCAGCGTCCTGCGCTGTCGCCTCGTTCAGGGGGACCTTCCGCCTGAACTTGCTGCAGACCTCATTCGCCGGCACGGTGCCGACGTGGTGATGCGCGTGCGCAATGCTGCTGATGCCGCGCACAAGCTCGATGTTCTGCGCCGCTGCGGCATTGCTGTCGAAAATCTGACCCTTTCGCAGCCGAGCCTTGAAGACGTCTTTCTGACGATCGCCCAAAGTGAGGAATGAGGACATGTGGACGGTTTTTCTCACGCTTTTTCAAAAGGAAGTTCAGCGTTTTGCCAAGGTGTGGGTGCATACGCTTGCCGCGCCCATGCTGACGGGCGGGCTGTACCTTTTCGTGTTTGGCGAAGCCCTCAGCAAACATCTGCCGGTGTATGAGGGCGTTTCCTACACGGCCTTCATCATTCCCGGCCTCATCATGATGACGCTGCTGCAGAATTCGTTTTCCAACACGGCCAGTTCCCTGCTGCAGTCCAAAATTTCCGGCACGCTCGTTTTTCTCCTGCTGCCGGCCGTCCCGGGCCCGATCATTGTGCTCGCTCATGTGGCGGCAAGCTTCGTGCGGGCGGCCTGCGCCGGGCTGGGGCTCTACTTTTTGTGCGCTTTTTGGGCGGCACCGCCCGTGACGCACCCACTGTTTCTGCTTGCTTTCGGCTTTTGCGGCTGCCTCATCATGGCTTCGCTCGGAATCATCACCGCTTTGTGGGCGCAGAAGTACGATCAAATGGGGGCCGTCATGAATTTCGTCGTTGTGCCGCTCACGTTTTTGTCGGGTGTCTTTTATTCAGTGGAGTCGCTCCCCGGCTTCTGGAGGCAGGTGAGTCTTCTCAATCCTTTCTTTTATTTGGTTGACGGTTTCCGTCAGGGCTTTTTCGGGCAGGGGAGTACCGATCCCTGGTTCAATCTTTTGGTGGTGGCTGCAACGGCTGTGGCGGTGTTTGGGCTCTCTGTCGTGCTTGTGACAAGGCGTTGGCGCCTGGTCGATTAAACATCGGCCGCGAGGTCGGCTGAGCCTCATTTTGTCCGTGCATCACGCACCGCCGCGAAAAAAAAGGCGACAGAGAGAAAGCTCTGTCGCCCAAAGCGATGTACTGCTAAACACTCGACTTTCGGTCGTACCGCAGGAGAGAAACAGCCGACCGGGTTCGTTGCCCAAGACACCGACCCCAATGGTGTCTATTCAAGGTTGGGCAGGAACGCCTCGTGTTTGCTTGACGGAATCATAACACAGAAACATAAAATGAGAACCATTCTCATTACAAATTTTTGCATTTTCTCTCGGCTCGGAAGATAACGCTTGATTTTGTTTGGAAAGTTTTGGCGCTCTCTCGGCAAGGCGGGTACAATGGCGCGTTTTCTTCTTGGCCGGTAAAGCCAACAGTCATGACAGTCGATTTACATCCTTCCTATCTCGTCGGACAGCACCTGTCGACGTACGATTTTGATCTTCCCCCCGAACTCATCGCCCAGTTTCCGCTCGCAGAGCGCACCCAGTCGCGCCTGCTGCATGTGACGGACTCGGTGATGGAGGACCTCGTTTTCACGGACGTGAAAAAGCTCCTTCGCGAAGGGGATCTTCTCGTGATGAACAACACGCGCGTGATCAAGGCGCGACTTCGCGGCCATCGCGCTTCGGGCGGCATCATCGAAGCCATGGTCGAGCGCGTCACGGGACCCAATACGGCCATTGCGCTCATGCGTGCCAGTAATTCGCCCAAGGCGGGCGCCGTCGTCTTTTTCGAGGCGGCCGACGGACGCAAGTGCGAGGCCTGCGTGACGGGACGTCAGGGACAATTCTTTGAACTTTCCTTTGTCGAACCTGTGCTCGACGTACTCGAAGCCGTGGGCAAGACGCCGCTGCCGCCCTACATCACGCGCGAAGCCGATGAAAAGGACATTGCGCGCTACCAGACCGTGTACGCCGAGCACCCCGGTGCGGTGGCCGCTCCCACGGCGGGGCTGCATTTTTCGCGTGAACTGCTCGATGAGCTGCGTGCCATGGGCATCGAAGAAACCTTTGTGACGCTGCACGTCGGCGCCGGTACCTTCCAGCCCGTGCGTGAGGAAAATCTCGAAAACCACACGATGCACTCCGAGTGGTTCGAAATTGATGAGGCCACGGCCGAGGCCGTCAACCGCGCCAAGCGCGAGGGACGCCGCGTCGTATCGGTCGGCTCGACCAGCCTTCGTGCGCTTGAAAGCGCCTCGGTTGCCCCGGGCGTGGTGGCCGCCGGTCCCATGGACACGCGCCTATTCATCGCGCCGGGCTACCGCTTCAACATCATCGACGTGATGATCACCAATTTTCATCTGCCTAAGTCGACGCTTGTGATGCTGGTGTCGGCCATTCTCGGGCGCGAGCGCATCATGCAGACTTACCGTCATGCGATTGATGCCAGGTACCGCTTCTTCAGCTACGGGGACGCCTGCTTTTTTGAAGTTCCCGATGCCGTCAAGGCACGTTAACCGTCTACTTTTTGTCAGGATCCAAAGTGGCTCTTAAATTTGAACTCCTCAAAACCGAAGGTCAGGCCCGACGCGGGCGTATGACGCTCAACCACGGCGTTGTCGAAACTCCCATCTTCATGCCGGTCGGCACGTACGGTACCGTCAAGGCGATGAGCCCGGATGAGCTTGAAGCCATGCAGGCGCAGATCATTCTGGGCAACACGTTTCATCTGTGGCTGCGTCCGGGGCTTGAAACGATCGGTCTGCACGAAGGTCTGCACAAGTTCATGAACTGGCACCGTCCCATCCTTACCGACTCGGGCGGCTTTCAGGTCTTCAGTCTCGGCCAGTTGCGCAAGATCACCGAAGAGGGGGTGCGTTTTGCCTCGCCCATCAACGGTGACCGCCTTTTCCTGACGCCCGAGATTTCCATGCAGATTCAGAAGGTGCTCAACTCGGACATCAGCATGGTTTTTGACGAGTGCACGCCCTACATGATCGGGGATCGCCCGGCTACCCACAAGGAAGCGGCCGAATCGATGCGCCTTTCTCTGCGCTGGGCGCGCCGCAGTCGCGACGAGTTTGACCGTTTGGAAAATCCCAACGCGCTTTTCGGCATCGTGCAGGGCGGCATGTTCCCGCAGCTGCGTGAAGAGTCGTTGGCCGGTCTTACCGACATCGGCTACCACGGCTACGCGGTGGGCGGCCTTTCCGTGGGCGAACCCAAGGAAAAGATGATCGCCATCATGGATGCCATCGTGCACAAGATGCCGCAGGACAAGCCCCGCTACCTCATGGGGGTGGGCACCCCCGAGGACTTGGTCGAAGGCGTCGCCCGCGGCATCGATATGTTTGACTGCGTGATGCCGACGCGCAACGCCCGCAACGGCTGGCTCTTTACGCGTTACGGCGACGTCAAGATCCGCAACGCCAAATACAAAAACGACCTGCGTCCGCTCGATGAAAGCTGCACCTGCCCGACCTGCCGCGGCTTTACGCGCGCCTATCTGCACCACCTGCAGAAGGTCAACGAAATCCTGGGCGCGCGCCTCAATTCGATTCACAACCTGCACTACTACCTCAACCTCATGAAGGAGATTCGGCAGGCGCTTGACGAGGGGCGCTTTACGGCCTGGCGCAAGGAGTTTTACGAAAATCGCGCCCGCGGCGTGGACTGATCGCGCTTCGGTACGCCTGTAGACGTTTGTCGACAATCAACGAGACGGCATCCGAAGGCGATTGAATATTGCCTGTAACCCCATGATTTCCAAAGAAGATTTCGTGGGGTTTCTCTTTTTGAGCGTGCGGTTTTATGGCGAACGTATCGGCCTTCGAAAAAGATCGGAGCGGACGGCAGACAAGATTAACAAAGAAGCCGGCACAGACGGTATGCCAGTCGGTTGTCGAGCAAAGCGACGTGCCCGATCGACTGAGTCGTTGACGAGAAGAAAAAACTCCCAAAAGGCCTGAAAAGCATCCTTTTGGGAGTTTGGATGGAGAGCCGAGCAAGCGAATCGGCTCAGTGCAGCGGTTAAATCTTGCGGCTGCGGCGATCACGCACGGCTCGCGCCAGATTGTTGAGCAGCACGACCGTGTCGTCCCAACCGAGGCAGGCATCGGTCACGGACTGGCCGTACACCATGGGCTTGTCCAGACAGATCTTCTGATTGCCTTCGACGAGGTTCGATTCAATCATCACGCCGATGATCTTGTCGCTGCCGTCGGCAACCTGCTCGCAGATGTTGGCGACCACGTCGATCTGCTCGCGGCACTTCTTGTGGGAGTTGGAGTGCGAAGCGTCGATCATGACCATTTCGCGGTGACCGGCCGCCTTGAGGATTTCGCAGGCCTTGGCCACGCTTTCGCGGTCAAAGTTAGGTTCCTTGCCGCCGCGCAGAATGAGGTGGCAGTCGTCGTTGCCCGTCGTGCTCACGATGGCCGACACGCCGCCCTTGGTCACCGACAGGAAGCAGTGCGGGTGTTCGGCTGCGCCGATGGCGTCGCTGGCGATCTTGACGTTGCCGTCGGTGCCGTTCTTGAAGCCCACCGGGCAGGACAGGCCGCTGGCGAGTTCACGATGAACCTGACTTTCAGTGGTGCGTGCGCCGATGGCACCCCAGCTCACCAGGTCGGCAATGTACTGAGGACTGATCGTGTCCAGATATTCCACCCCCGTCGGCAGGCCCATGTTGACGATGTCCAGAATGAGTTCGCGGGCAATGCGCAGCCCGTGATTGATACGGCACGAGCCGTCCATGTCGGGATCATTGATGAGCCCCTTCCAACCGACCGTCGTGCGGGGCTTTTCGAAGTACACGCGCATGATGATTTCCAGATCCCCGCGCAGCTTGTGACGCACATCCGAAAGCTTTTCGGCGTATTCAAGGGCGGCCTTCGGATCATGGATCGAGCAGGGGCCCACGATGACGAGCAGTCGGTCGTCGTTTCCGTGCAGGATGTCGTGGGCAGCTTCGCGGGCGCGATGAACGGTCTGGGAGGCGACTTCTTCACACGGGAACTCGCGGATCAGGTGAGCCGGAGGGGTGAGTTCACGAAGTTCTCGGATGCGAATGTCGTCGGTTGCGTGGCGCATGATGTGGACTCCTAATGTGGTTCTGAAGAACCGTTTTTCAAATTTCGGTTTAAATTCCGTCGTTGTCCTAGCCGGGCAATAAAAAACCGCCGGGCTTTTGCTTCGGCGGTCTGGATTGTCGTTTTCGAGGAAACTGCTGTTTCAGCAACGTGCACGCACCCCTTCCGCCGGTGAGCAGAAAAAGCGATAAAAATAAAATCGTGCAAACTGCTTGCGCATGATTGACTCGGCTTTCAGACTGTGTCGACCGACGCGGCCGACAATCAGTGTCTTGAATTTACTGTAGGCCCAAAGAAAGCGCAACCCAAAGAGCTAGATCGTTTTGCTTAGAGAGGGACGGGTTTTGGCAACTCTTTTTCAAATTGCGACCACGAGCTACCGCCTGACAACTTTTGTTGCCAAATCATCCTGACGGCCGATTGGCCTGCTGCGATGAGACTCCTACAATCATTGAAACAGCGTCGGCATCAGGTCGGCGCTTCACTTTTGTTGAGAGTCAGAATTTCCGATGCCAGTGATCCAGTCCGACTATACGGCACCGCGTTGGTTGCCCGGTGCGCATCTGCAGACGATTGTGCCTGCACGTATGTTTCCCCGACCGGAAGTGAGCTACCGCACGGAGATGGTCGATCTCCCCGACGGGGATTTTTTGGTCTTTGACTGGGTCGAGCCCGAGCCGGTCGCGCTCGACGCGCCCGTGCTTGTGCATTTTCACGGTCTGGAGGGCAACTCTCGCAGCCACTATGCCGAAGCCCTGATGCATGCCTGCGCCGAGCGCGGTTGGCGAGGCGTTGTCGCACACTACCGTGGCTGCGGGGCGGGGCTGCCCAACCGACTGCCGCGCGCTTATTTTGCGGGCGACGTTGTCGACTGCGACTGGGTGCTTCAGACGATTCACGCCCGTTTTGCGCAGGCGCCGCTTTACGTGGTGGGGGTTTCGATCGGCGGTAACTACATCAGCAGATATCTTGGAGAGAAGGGCGAGAAGGCCCGATTCATCACGGCAGCTGCCAGCATCGGCGCCCCCGTCGACCTCGTGGCGGGCAGCGAAATCATGAGCCGCGGTGCCAACAAGCTCTACACCGAGATGTTTCTGTCGACGCTGCGCGAAAAGCTTCTGGAAAAAGCGCGACGCTACCCGGATCTGATCGATGCCGAGGCCGTTAAACGCTGCAAAAATCTTTACGACTTCGACACGGTCTATACGGCGCCCATGCACGGCTTTGCGAGCGCCATGGACTATTGGATGAAGTGTTCGGCCAAGCCCGTGCTCAAGAACGTTCGCGTGCCTTTGCTGCTTTTGAATGCCAAAAACGATCCCTTCCTCCCCGTCTGGGCGCTTCCCGGACCAGACGACGTGAGCGACAAGGTCTGGCTCGAACAGCCCGAAGAGGGCGGACATATCGGCTTTCCTCGCGGCAATCCCCCGGGCGATCTGGGGTGGCTGCCCGAGCGCATCATGCGCTTTTTCGACGGCTTTGAGCCCGTTGTCGCCTAAGTGCAGACGGATTTCCCGTTTTCGGCGCAGCAACTGCCCGTGCGCGGCCTGCGCTAAAATCACGCAGTTCAACAACAAGGCTGCTTCGGTTCATCGCACCGTCTGTGGCCGGCAGGAAGGCGATATGTCACATATTTGCACACGCGGCGCGAGCCGCACTTGGATGGGCTGGCTGTCCGTCCTTTTGTTTGTCCTCACGATCCCCCTTGGAAACTGGGTGGTCGTCAACATCGGTTTTGTCTGCGAGCCCAACGGGCCGTGCCTGATCCCGGTCTGGCCGGGCGTCATGAGTCCCTCGGCGGTGATTCTGGCCGGCTTTGCTCTGGTGCTTCGCGATGCCGTGCATCAGCTTCTGGGGGCCAGGTGGGCGCTCTACTGCATCTTCATGGGAGCGGTGCTTTCGGTCTTTTTCTCCGAGCCGTCTCTGGTTCTGGCGTCAAGCTGCGCTTTTCTTTTCTCTGAACTTGCCGACTTTGCGGTGTATTCGCCCTTGCGCCGCAGGCACCTTGCATGGGCCGTGATTTTGTCCGGTCTCGCCGGTTCCGTGGTCGACTCGGCGATCTTTCTTACCATGGCTTTCGGAAGCCTCGACTATCTGTTCGGGCAGGTGCTCGGTAAGTTCTGGATGAGCGTCATCGGCTGCGCGGTGCTTCTTGCCTACCGCCGCTGGGCGGAAAACAGAGTGCCCGCTTAAGACCCGGCGTCCGTGTGCGCGGTGCCGCACGAGGTGCTTGGCAAGAAACGATTAAGCTCGCTCGGGCACAATGCGATTTCCAACAACGGATCGCATTGACTTCGCACTATGACGCACATACAAAAGACGGCAGTTGTCATCGTCAACACCGGCTCTCCGGCGGCCCCGACCAAAGAGGCCGTCGCACGCTATCTGGCCGAATTTCTCGGTGATCGACGCGTCGTCGAAATGCATCCCTGGCTCTGGAAGCCCATTCTTCACGGCATCATCATTCCGCGCCGTGCGCAGGCTTCGGCCGACCGTTACAAAACGGTCTGGACGGAGGAGGGCTCGCCCCTGATGGCCATTTGCGCGCGCATTGCCGCCGGCATGCAGCAGGCGCTCGGCGACGGCTATTGCGTCGACTGGGCCATGTGCTACGGCACGCGCCACATCCCTGAAGTGCTCGAGCGCATCGTTGGAACGGCGCCTGCGCGCATCATCATCCTGCCTCTTTTTGCGCAGTATGCGACGCAGACGAGTGCCGCCGTGTTCGATCAGGTCGACGCCTTTGTGCGCCGAACGGGATGCACGGTTCCGATCGAAAAAATCGAGGACTACCACGACCATCCTGACTACATTGAAGCCCTCGCTCAAAGCGTGGAGGAAACTTGGAAAGAGCGCGGAAAAATCGAGGGCAACGCCAAGCTGATGCTCAGTTTCCACGGCGTGCCGCTTGCTTCGAGCCTGCGCGGAGACCCCTACGAAAAGCAGTGCCGCCGCACCGCCGAACTCCTTGTGGAGCGTCTGGGCCTTACGTGCGGTCAGTGGGAGCTCGTCTTTCAAAGTAAGTTCGGCCGCGCCAAGTGGCTCGAGCCCGCTGCCGTAGACGTAGCCGCCCGTTTGGGCGGCGACAAACTCGAACGGCTCGATGTGTTGTGCCCGGGCTTTAGCTCCGACTGTTTGGAAACGCTCGAAGAGATTGCTACCGAGCTCAAAGGTATCTATGAGGATGCGGGCGGCAGGGGCTTTGGCTATATCGGCTGCCTCAACGATACGGCCCGTGCGGTGGAGCTTTACGCCCGCATTGTGCGGGAAAAAGCATCCGCCTGAGCGTGTTGCCGGCGGAGAGTTGAAATTTGCGTCCCCCGCCCCCATATAAAAGGCACTTCTACGTATTAAATCCGAGTTTCGGAGCTCGACATGGCACAGACGACTGAAAATCAGACCGAACAGCAGGCGGTAAATCCCGCCGAGGAATTGAAGAAGGCGGCTCAGGCCGCCGAGCAGGCGCAGGGCGCGGAACTGCCGCCCGAAGTGGCCCAGGCCGAAGGCGATCTTGCCGCGCAGCTTGCGGCCGCTCAGGCCAAGGCTGCCGAACATTTCGACCTGTACGTGCGCAGTGTGGCGGAAATGGAAAACGTTCGCCGTCGTGCCGCCGAAGACGTGCAGAAGGCCCAGAAGTTCGGTGTCGAAAAGTTTGCGCAGAACCTTCTGCCCGTGGTCGACAGCCTTGAAAAGGCGCTTGAAATCACCGCTGACTCCGAAGGTCCGATGCGCGAGGGGCTGCTTGCCACGCACCGTCAGCTTATGCACGCCCTTGAAGCGAGCGGCATGACCATGCTCGATCCTCAGGGCGAAAAATTCGATCCCAACAGCCAGCAGGCCATCTGCATGGTGCCCGCGGCCGAAGGTCTTGAAGTCGGCCATGTCGCGCAGGTCTACCAGCGTGGCTGGAAAATTCACGACCGGGTGCTGCGCCCGGCCATGGTGAGCGTCGTGCAGGGCTAAAAAGTCCGCCCGACGTCGCGGCAGGAGCCTTGAGGCTGCCGCGAAAGAAATTTTTACAGACGCCCCGTTGAATTTTCACGGGGCGTCCCCATATAGGGGGTATGAGCGCCGCAGGGCGGCTTTCAAAAGAAAGTTACTCGGCAGGCGTCAATGGTTTAAGAACGGGTCCGCTCCCGACGGAGCGGGCGCAGAAAATCTCAAAAACTCAGTATTAGAGGATTGGAAATAGATATGGCAAAGATCATTGGTATCGACCTTGGTACGACCAACTCGGCCGTGGCCATCATGGAAGGCGACAAGGTTCGTGTGATCGAAAACAGCGAAGGCGCCCGTACGACTCCTTCCATCGTGGCCTACATGGAAAACGGTGAGATTCTCGTCGGTGCGACCGCCAAGCGTCAGGCTGTCACCAACCCTAAGAACACCCTGTTTGCCGTCAAGCGTCTGATCGGCCGTCGTTACGAAGACGCCGAAGTGCAGAAGGATGTGGCCCACGCCCCCTTCAAGATTGTGCGCGCCGACAACGGCGACGCCTGGGTGCAGGTGCTCGACGACAAGAAGCTTGCTCCGCAGCAGGTTTCGGCCGAAGTACTCCGCAAGATGAAGAAGACCGCTGAAGACTACCTCGGCGAACCGGTCACGGAAGCCGTGATCACGGTGCCCGCCTACTTCAACGACAGCCAGCGTCAGGCCACTAAGGATGCCGGCCGTATTGCCGGTCTCGAAGTCAAGCGCATCATCAATGAACCGACCGCAGCGGCTCTGGCCTTCGGTCTGGACAAGGCCGGCTCGAGCGATCGCAAGATCTGCGTGTACGACCTGGGCGGCGGCACGTTCGATATTTCGGTGATCGACATCGCCAACGTGGACGGCGACAAGCAGTTTGAAGTGCTCTCGACCAACGGCGATACCTTCCTCGGCGGCGAAGACTTCGACCAGCGTCTCGTTGAATACCTGATTACGGAATTCCGCAAGGACAACGGTCTTGATCTCAGCAAGGACGTTCTGGCTCTGCAGCGTCTGAAGGATGCTGCTGAAAAAGCCAAGATCGAGCTGTCGAACCGTCAGGAAACGGAAATCAACCTGCCGTACATTTCGGCCGACGCCACCGGTCCCAAGCACCTGAACATCACTATTACCCGCGCCAAGTTCGAGAGCATGGTCGAAGATCTGGTGCAGCGCACCATCGAACCCTGCCGCAAGGCGCTGCGCGATGCCGGCGTGTCGGCTTCGGACATCTCCGACGTGATTCTCGTCGGCGGCCAGAGCCGTATGCCCCGCGTGCAGGAAGTGGTGCGTGAATTCTTCGGCAAGGAACCCCGCAAGGACGTCAACCCCGACGAAGCCGTGGCCATCGGTGCCGCCATTCAGGGGCAGGTCATGTCGGGCGACCGCCACGACGTGCTGCTTTTGGACGTCACGCCCCTTACGCTCGGCATTGAAACGCTCGGCGGCGTGATGACCAGCATGATCAAGCGCAACACGACGATCCCGACCAAGTTCTCGCAGGTGTTCTCGACGGCCGAAGACAACCAGCCTGCCGTGACCATCAAGGTCTATCAGGGCGAACACGAAATGGCGGCTTCCAACAAGCTGCTCGGCGAGTTCAACCTTGAAGGCATTCCGCCGTCTCCCCGTGGTCTGCCGCAGATTGAAGTGACCTTCGACATTGACGCCAACGGCATTTTGCACGTGGGTGCCAAGGACAAGGCCACCGGCAAGGAAAACACCATCACGATCAAGGCTTCCTCGGGTCTGAGCGAAGAAGAGATCAAGAAGATGGTGGCCGACGCCGAAGCCAACAAGGCTGAAGACCACCGTCGCTTTGAGCTCGCCCAGGCCCGCAACCAGGCCGACGCTGCGATCGCTCAGGTGCAGAAGACCCTCAAGGACCTCGGTGACAAGGTTGACGGTGCCGATCGCGCCGCCTGCGAAAACGCCATCAAGGACGTTGAGGCTCAGATCAAGGGCGAAGACAAGGCTGCGATCGAAAAGAGCGTGGAAGCTCTGATGGCTGCGGCCCAGCGCATCGGTGAAAAGCTCAATCAGGCTGCTCAGGCCGCCGCTTCCCAGCAGGCTGCCGGTGCCGGCGCTGCTCAGGGTCAGCAGCAGAGCAAGGCCGACGACAACGTGGTGGACGCCGACTACAAGGAAGTCAAGCACTGATCGGCTTGAAAGAACAGGAACGCATCGGGGCCGCAGGGCTCCGGCGTGTTCCGGAAAGGAAAATGCATCGAGGGCCGTCGGCGAATTCCCGCAATGGAAACGTTCGCCCCGGCCTTTTGATGTTTAAGGGAACATATTGAACCGTCCGAGGCGCCCAGGGGCGCTCGCGGACAGCAGGGTCCAGTGAGCTATGGCTGATCAGGATTATTACGAAGTACTCGGCGTGGCGAAGACCGCCACGGACGATGAAATCAAAAAGGCCTACCGCCGTCTTGCGATGAAGTATCACCCCGATCGCAACGGCGGGGACAAGGCTGCGGAAGAAAAATTCAAGGCTGTCGGCGAAGCCTACGGCGTGCTTTCCGATCCGCAAAAGCGCGCGGCATACGATCGCTTCGGCAAGGCCGGTGTGGATCCGAACGCGCAGGGGGGATTCGGCGGCTTCGGCGGTTTCGGTCAGCAGGGCGGCTTCGGCGACTTCGGAGACATCTTTTCGGAGATCTTCGGCGGCGGTCGCGGAGGCCAGAGGCGCGGACCGCAGATGTTCCGCGGGGCCGACACGAGCTACACGCTCGAGATCAGTCTTGAAGATGCGGTCAACGGCTCCAAGACCGACATCCGCGTGCCCGTTTGGGAGGAATGTACGTCCTGCCACGGCACGGGGTGCAAGCCCGGCACGAGCAAGAAGACTTGTCCGCACTGCGGCGGCTCGGGCACGATCAACATGAGTCGCGGCTTTTTGCAGGTGCAGCAGACCTGTCCGTACTGTCAGGGCACGGGCGAGATCATTTCCGATCCCTGTCCCGAATGTTCGGGCAAGGGACGCATCCGCAAAACCAAAACGCTCGAAGTGCAGATTCCCGCGGGCATCAACCACGGGCAGCGCATCCGCCTTCAGGGTAAGGGTGAGCCCGGCGTCAACGGTGGCCCCAACGGCGACTTGTACGTGCAGATTCTCATTGAGCCGCACGACATCTTCCAGCGCGAAGGCGACGATCTGCATGCCGATCTTCCGCTCAGTTTTGCTACGGCGGCGTTGGGCGGAGAGGTTGTGGTTCCGACCATGGATACGGAAGCACGCATCAACATTCCCGAAGGCACGCAGACCGGCAAGGTGTTCCGTCTGCGCGGCAAGGGCGTGCCGAACGTGCATACTAAGGAACGGGGCGACTTGTACGTACATGTCTACGTAGAGACGCCGGTCAACCTTTCGGCCAAGCAAAAGAAGCTCCTCAAGGACTTTGACGCTGCCGTCAAGGAAGGCGGCGAAAAGCACTCGCCCAAGAGCACGAGCTTTTTGGACAAGATGAAGAAGTTCTTCAGCTAACGCTTTTTGGGAACGAGTCCGGCTCGTTCCCGTTGTTTTTTTTTCAAACTGCCGGCAGACACGGCAGTCCTATTCCAAGGAGAGCATCATGACCAATAAGTTCGCCGGTACCCAAACCGAAAAGAACCTCTGGGCGGCCTTTGCGGGCGAATCGCAAGCCCGCAACAAGTATTCCTACTTTGCCGGCGTCGCCCGTAAGGAAGGCTATCAGCAGATCGCCGCGATTTTCGAAGAAACGGCGGCCAACGAACGTCAGCATGCCAAGATCTGGTTCAAGCACCTCGGCGGCATCGGCAACACGGCCGAAAACCTTCAGGCTGCCGCGAGCGGTGAAAACTACGAATGGACCGACATGTACGAAGGCTTTGCCAAGACTGCCGAGGCCGAAGGCTTTGTTGAACTGGCAGCTCAGTTCCGTGCCGTCGGTGCAATTGAAAAGGCGCACGAAGAGCGCTATCTCAAGTTGCTCGAAAACGTCCAGATGCAGAAGGTTTTCGAAAAGAGCGAAGAAGTGATGTGGCAGTGCCGTGAATGCGGCCACCTCGTGGTGGGCAAGCGTGCTCCCGAAATCTGTCCGGTCTGCGCTCATCCGCAGTCCTTCCAGCAGATTCGCGCTGAAAACTACTGATAGAGCTCAATGCAGCCCGCGCCCGAATCGTGGCGCGGGTTTGTCACTGCCGAAACGGTCGACGGACACTATGTTTGCCGATCGTTTTTTTTGATTATGAAAAAAGGCGCAGCAGCCAGGGCACTAGAGCGGGGGCAGCAAAAGCGGTAAAAAGTCCCGTCAGCCCCATTGAAAGCCCGGAAAAGGCTCCGGTCTCGCGGCTCATCTGAAAGGCTGCGGCCGTGCCCAGACCATGGGCTGCAAGACCGATGGAAAAGCCGCGGACAGCCTCGTCCTTTTCCCCGAGAAGGGCGAAGATCGGCCGGCAGATGATGGCCCCGAGAACCCCGGTGATGACCACAAGTGCAGCCGTCAGAGGCGCAATGCCGCCGAGGTTTTCACTGACGGCCATGGCGATGGGCACGGTCACGCTCTTGGGCGCAAGAGAAATCATGATTTCGGGCGAAGCCCCCAACCAGCCGGCGATCAGTACTGCCGAAACAATGGCTACGGTGCCGCCCGCAAAAAGGCCGCACAAGAGAGGAATCCAAAGTTTGGCAAGACGCAGGCGCTGTTCGTAGAGAGGAACGGCAAGGGCGACCGTGGCCGGGCCGAGCAGAAAGTGAATATGGCTGCCGCCCTGAAAATAGGTGTCGTAATCGGTGCCGGTCAGAACAAGCACCGCCACCAAGAGCACGATGGCCGTCACAAGCGGCGTGAGGAAGGGGGAGTAACCGCTTTTCCTGTAGAGCCACATGCCGAAGGCATAGGCAACGAGAGTCGCGCACAGCCAGGACGTGGGATCGTGGGCAAGGGCCAAAGCCGTGCGCATCAAAGACTCAACAACGCTATCAAGCATGCTTGCCTCCCTGTCGGCGCGCAAGCAGAGCGGCGACCCAACGCGTCACGAGAACGGTGGTGACCATGGCAAGAATCGAGGAGCCGAGAATGGACGCGCTGATGGCGAGCCAGTAGGTCGTAATCTTGTCGACGTGATTGATGATGCCTACGCCTGCAGGCACAAAAAGCAGCGCAAAATGCGCGAGCAGCACATTGACGACGGGCAGCGTTTTTTCAAGCAGGCCGTCCACGGTCATGAGCGCAAACAAAAAGAACACCATCCCGAGCACGGGGCCGGGAACGGGGCATCCCGTCAGAGCGACGACGGCGGTGCCTGCGAGCTGGAAGGCCAGCAAAAGAGCAATGGTTAAAATCATGACGGGTACAACGCAAAACAAAAATGCGGCTTCGATTCGACTGCGAAAATTGAAGCCACGCGGGATGCGCATTGTGTCACTTTTGCGGCCGGTCGGCGGCTCGCTTGCAGACAAAAAACAAACGGCCCGCTGCACCGGGCAACGGGCCGCTCGATATCGAGCCGCTTAAAGGTTAAGCATCTTCCTTGAGGTCGCGCAGGTCGCGGCGCAGAATCTTGCCGACGGCCGTCTTGGGCAGCGCCTTGACGAAGATGACGGTACGCGGGCACTTGTAACCGGTAAGGCGGGCGCGGCAGTACTTGACCACGTCGTCGCGCGTGAGGGCCGGGTCCTTTTTAACGATCACGGCCTTGACGGTTTCGCCGACGCGGGGATTGGAGACGCCCACGACGCCGCACTCAAGCACGCCGGGCATGGAGGCGATGACGCTCTCGATTTCGTTGGGGTAGACATTCAGACCGTTGACGATGATCAGATCCTTCTTGCGGTCGGTGATCGTGATGCGGCCGTCCTTGTCCATGAAGCCGACGTCGCCCGTGCGCAGCCAGCCGTCGACAAAGACGTTGGCCGTTTCCTCGGGCTTTTCCCAGTAGCCGAGCATGACCTGCGGGCCCTTGACACAGATCTCGCCGGTGTGTTCGGCAATCTTTTCAGGATCGCTGCAAAGGCCCAGATCCTTAAACTGTTCGCCGCGGATTGATACATAGGTCGAGGGCAGGGGGAAGCCGACAGAACCGTCCCAGGGAGCGTTGGGCAAAAGACCGCATACGCCCGGGCTTGTTTCGGTGAGCCCGTAGGCTTCCAAAATCTGGCAGCCGGTGACGGCAGCCCATTTTTCGGCCACGTTACGCTGCACCTGGGCGCCGCCGCCCACGGTGCACTTCAGACGCGAGAACTTAAGCGTCTTGAATTCCTTGTTGTTGACCATGGTGTTAAAGAGCGTGTTCACGCCCGGAATCACCGAGAAGTCCCACTTGCGGCACAGTTCGATGAGGCCGGGAATGTCGCGCGGGTTGGGCACCATGACCTGCGTGGCAGCGTACTTGGAAAAGCACAGCGTCGCCGTAAAGCTGAAGATGTGGTAGAGCGGCAGTGCCGTCATGGCCACTTCCTTACCCATTTCAAACTTCAGGCTGATCCAGTTGCCGGTCTGTTCGACGTTGGCAAGCACATTGCGGTGGCTGAGCATGGCGCCCTTGGCCACGCCCGTCGTGCCGCCGGTGTACTGCAGCAGGGCCACGTCCGTATTCTTGAGCTCGACGGGTGTAAAGCCGTGCGAGCGGCCGCGACGCAGCGCCGTCAGGAAGGGGACGTGTCCGGGCAGGTTGTACTCGGGCACCATCTTCTTGACGTAGCGCACCACGAAGTTGGCGAGCACGCGCTTGTAGCAGGGAAGCATGTCGCCGATCTTGGTCGTCACGATGTGTTCGATCGACACACTCTTTAAAGCCGACTGCAGCGTTTTGGCGAAGTTTTCAATGATGATGATCGCCTTGGAGCCGCTGTCTTCGAGCTGGTGCGCAAGTTCGTGGGAGGTGTAGAGGGGATTGACGTTGACGGCAATCATGCCGGCGCGCAGGATGCCGAGCAGGCAGATGATGTACTGCTGCACGTTGGGCATCATGAGGGCGACGCGGTCGCCGCGCTCGAGCCCGGGCAGACTCTGCAGATAGCCGGCAAAGTCGCGGCTCAGACGGTTGACGTCGTTATAGGTGAGCACGCGGTCCATGCACACGAATGCAGGATGGTCGCCGTGCGTCTTGGCGACCTGATCAAACAGATCGGGAATCGAAGCAAAACGGTCCGGGTTGATGTCGGGCGTGATGCCTTCCGGATAAAAGGAAAGCCAGGGGCGATTGGTGCTGTCCATGAATGATCTCAGTCCATAAAGGCCGTCGGTTGCAAAACCGAGCCGGGGGCAAGGTGTGCTCCCGAACCGATCGGCACAAAAAACTCAAAGTAACGTTGTCGCCCTACAAGGCCCGCGCACGGAGGCAGACGTTATCGACGGCCCTGCAGCAGATCGAGGATCAGGCAGTGTCGCGCGTAGCCTCGTACGTCTTCATAGTCGGTGTAGTCGATGGACACGCTCGGATCCGTGGGACCGTCCGTGATCTTCATGATGATGCGGATCATGAAGCGTTCGAACCAATTCCAGTTCGGGTAGTCGACCTTGCCGGCGAAGCACTTCAGGTCACGGGGCTTCCAGGGTGAGCGGGCGACGAAGCGCTGCAGGTACTTATTGCCTTCGGGCGTGGCCTTCAGGGGAGAGCGCGCGACGACCGTCACATTGAAGAAGCTGTTGGGCTTGGTTTCGAGGATGTGCTGAAACTTGGAACAGAACTGCCAGACGATCTTGTTGTAGACGCCGTAGACGATGGGCGAGCCCACGATCACGATGTCGTACTTGTCCCAGTCAACACCTTCGCGGACACATTCCATCATGTCGACCATATCGCAGGCGTTGCCTGTCGAGATGATTTCGTCGTGAATTGTGCGGGCGATGCGGGCGGTGTGGCCGGCATGGCTGTAGTAGGCCATCAGTACGGTTTTCATACAAGATTTCCAACGTGTGTTCGCAGCGTTTCGCGATCGCTCGAACCCGGCCGAAGAAGGGCTGCGGGAGCTTGGCGGAAAAACAACGAATACTTATCAATGTTATCGAGACGTGCTCGGCATGGGAGACAGCTCAAAAACGGGGTTTACCCGCATCCGAAGCCGAGCGTGTCTTTAGATTGTACCGATCCGATCGCAGAGCGAGGAAAAGATGCGCAACGGGCGGGTGCGCGGATGATACAAAAATCCGAGTGGAACGTTTACAATCCTGCCCGCTTGGTCACGCCCGACTTCTCTCTTACGGGCTTAAATCGTGCCCGCATGACGGCGCACGCATCCATCCTTGTTTTCGGATGATTTTTTTTGGCGGACTCCAGGCATCCGCACAACTTCAGGCGCCGCGCCCGCGTTGAGCGCCGCGCTCCCCCTTTGCAGAGATTTATGGCAAAAGAAGATCTTATTGAAATGTCCGGTCAGGTGCTCGAAGTGCTTCCTGACGCCCGCTACCGCGTCAAGCTCGACAACGGTCACGAGCTGATTGCCTACACCAACGGCAAGATGCGCAAGCACCACATCCGCATTCTCGCCGGCGACAAGGTGTCGCTCGAGCTCTCCCCGTACGACCTCACCAAGGGTCGCATCACGTTCCGTCACATTGAAGGTCGTCCGAGCCCGGCTCCGGCGGCTGCCGGCAATCGCCGCCGTTAACGGACGCGGTGCGCAGGCGCGTACAGCGCTGCGCGGATCGGTTGGAACCGATTCGAGTCAATGAAGTACGATCAGAGGGGAGTTCGCCGTTGCGTAGCTCCCCTTTGTTTTTGTCGGTTGTTTTTGCGAGGATGTCATGAGCCAGCTTTTTGTGCTGCAGTACCACTACACGAGTGACTATATGGAAAAGCGCGACGCCTGCCGCGCCGCTCACCTGAGCCGCATCGCTCAGGCCGTGAAGGAAGGTCGCATTCTGGCCGCGGGCGTGCTGCCCAAGGAGCCGAGCGCGCTCATCGTCTTTCGTGCCGACAGCGAAAGCGAAGTGCTTGCCTTCGGTCGGGATGATCCCTATATGACCGCCGGCCTCATCAAGAGCATGGATGCCGAGCCCTGGATGGTGGCCGTCGGCGTCGACGCGCTCGTTGCGCCCTGACGGCTCACGCTCCGATGACGTTTGGCGATCCCTTTGGGGCGCTTTTTGCTCCCGAAGTGCGCAGCACTGCTGTCCCTGAGGCGGCACCGGGCGGCATGACGGTGTCCGAGCTTTTGTCGCAAATCGGCGGGCAGATCGCCCGCAGCTACGGCGACATCATTGTTCGCGGAGAAATCCGCTCGGTCAAGGCTGCGGCCTCGGGACACGTCTATTTTGAGCTCAAGGATCCGCGGGACACGTCGCTATTAAATTGCGTGATTTTCCGCAGTCACGTCGAGCGTCTTTCCTTCGTGCCACGGCAGGGGGATCTCGTTGACGCGCGCGGTGCGCTGTCCGTCTATGCTCCGCACGGCAAGCTCTCTCTCAATGTGCGCTTCATGCAGCCCGCCGGTGCCGGCGCACTTTATGCGCAGTATCTGGCGCTTAAGGCGCAGCTCGAAAGCGAAGGGCTCTTTGACGCATCTCTTAAAAAAGAGCTCCCCGAATTTGCCCGCACGGTTGGGATCGTGACGAGCGCCGAAGGGGCAGCCGTGCGCGACGCCATTAAGACGATTCGCTCCGTGGCGCCGTGGGTGAGCATTCTTGTGTATCCGACTCTCGTGCAGGGCGCAGGATGCGAAGAGGCGATTGTCGGACAACTTCGGGCGGCCAATGCCAGAAACGAGGTCGACGTTCTGCTTTTGGTACGCGGCGGCGGCTCCATTGCCGATCTGTGGGGATTTAATGCCGAGTGCATCGCCCGCCAACTTCGCGGCATGCGCATGCCGGTCATCACCGGTATCGGGCACGAAAGCGACATCACCATTGCCGACCTGGCTGCCGACGTGCGTGCGGCAACTCCCACGGCTGCGGCCGCGCTGGCCGTGCGCGGATGGGTCGGCATTCACGACAGACTCGACGCACTGGGAGAGCGCTTTAGCACGGCGGCCGCACGCACTCTGGCGCTGGCGCGCGCCCGCCTTGTGTCGTCCGACAGGCTGCGTTTGATTCTGCAGTCGCGTTTGGCGCACGCGCGCGCTGCATTGCAGAGCTGCGAGAACCTCACCGATCGCGTGGAGCGCGCCCTTCAGGAGCGAGCCCGCAGGGTGGACGAAATCGGTTTTACGATGGCCGCCGACATGCGCAGGTGCATGGGGCAGACCGAACTCAAGCTTGCACGTTTGTCGGGACGTCTGTTGCGCAATCGTCCTGATACGGCAGGCGCATCGGTACGCGTGAATGCGCTCCAAGAGCGCTTAAGGCGCCTTGCGCACACACGCTTTGCGCTGGCTGACGAGCGACTTGCGGGACTTGCCTCTCGAGTGCAGGCGCTTTCTCCTCGAGGTGTGCTCTTGCGCGGCTACAGCTATACGACGGACGCCGAGGGGCGCATCGTGCGCGATGCCGCAAACCTGACGCCCGGACAGACGGTGGACGTGCATTTTTCCCGGGGTTCGGCACAGGCGCGCATCCTTGGCAAAAAATAATTGCAACAAATATCAATTTCCTAGAGGGGATGGGACGCCGCACGAAGATGAAGATTCGTGCCTGGTCGTATAATGGTTCAGAGTGTCGCTCCGCCCCAAAACGGGGCGGTCGGGCAACGATGGATTTGTTTAAAGCCGCGCGGATGCCTACGGGCGTCCTGCGGCATTTCGAGACCCACCTCGCCGTGCGGTCTGCCGTCAGTGCGGGCCCCGAGCGAAAAGAGGAGACTACCGATGAGCCAGTTTGTTCTTCCCAAGCTTGATTTTGAACTTGATGCCTTGGCCCCCGCGATGAGCAAGGAAACGCTTGAATACCACTACGGCAAGCATCATCAGACCTACATCACCAATCTGAACAACCTCATCCAGGGCACGCAGTATGAAGCCGAATCGCTGCGTGAAATCATCAAGACCAGTCAGGGCGCGATCTTCAACAACGCCGCTCAGGTTTACAACCACGCCTTCTTCTGGAAGTGCCTGTCGCCCAACGGCGGCGGCGAACCCACCGGCCCTCTGCTTGACGCCATCGTCAAGAAGTGGGGTTCCTTCGACGGCTTCAAGGAACAGTTCAGCGCCACGGCTGCCGCCAACTTCGGCTCCGGCTGGACTTGGCTCGTCAAGCGTCTGGACGGTGAACTTGACATCGTCAACACCGCCAATGCAGGCTGCCCTGTGACCTCGCACCACAAGCCTCTGCTTGCTCTCGACGTTTGGGAACATGCCTACTACATCGACTACCGCAATGCACGTCCCGCCTTTATCAAGGCCTTCTTCGACAAGCTCGTCAATTGGGATTTTGTGCAGCGTCGATTCGGCGGTGAACCCTGCGACTGCGACTGCCGCGCTCCCGAAGGTTGCTGCTGCGGTTCCTGCGGTTGCTAAAACCGTTCTAAAAAAGGCAACGGTGCGCATGTGAGCGTGCCTCTGAAGCCCGATACGGGTGGTTTTGCAAAGGCGAAGCCGCCCGTTTTTATTTTTCAAGTGGAGCGGTCAAGTATTCTCGCGAGCGACTCCTCGCGCAGATCCTCGAGCACGTCACCGGCGTACAGGCCGTGGGCGGAAAACCAACCGGCATTCATCTCGACGATGCACGATACGGGGCCGTCGCAGGCGTGCAGATCCGTCGTTGCCCGGCGCATGGTCACGATCCTGATGATGCGTCCGCGCTTGTCGACAAACGCGGCATCAAGGTCGATGAGCGTGTTTTTCATCCAAAGCGCCCTCGGCGCGGGACGGTCAAATACGAAAAGCATGCCGTGGTCGGCCTCAAGAGTTGAGCGATGCATGAGCCCGATGCGGCGGGCGATTTCGGTATCGGCAACTTCGAGCGTGACGCCGGTGCGACCAAGACGAAGTCGCACCGCATCGGCGGCAGCGCGCGCAGCTTCGGGCAGGCAGATAGAGCCGCTCAAAATCCACAAAGTGCACAAAAAAGTGCGACGGGAAATATCACTCATGGCAGACATTTGTTTTTTTGCGTTTGGACATTGTCGCCAAAAACTCGCAGCAGGGGGCATTCTCGTCAAAAAAATGCGGAAGATTTCACACAGTTGAGCGCGCCAGGCGTAATGTAGGGATGTGCGCAGAGCTTCGGCCTACAACGAGGCCGCGTACAAGAACGGCCGGTAGAGAAAAAAGCATCGTGGCACCATTGCTTGTTTGTTTAACGCGCCTTGCCGTTTGCACGCCAGCGGAATGTCTTCGGGTGGTTCTGCGGCAGGCGGACGGCCGAAGATAAAAAATCCAAAGGAACAATCCAAAGGAGTAAGGAAAATGGCACAAGGTGTTGTGAAGTGGTTCAACGATGCAAAGGGCTTCGGATTCATCACCCCCGATGAAGGCGGCGAAGATCTGTTTGCCCACTTTTCGTCCATCGAAATCGAAGGCTTCAAGACTCTCAGGGAAGGTCAGAGGGTGAGTTTTGAGGTGGTTCAGGGGCCCAAGGGCAAACAGGCTGCCCACATCAAGCCCGAGAAGTAACGAGACCTGCGGGGCGAGGCCCCGTTTAAAAGCACCTGCCGCACGGATGCCCGACGCACGCATTCGTGCGGTGTTTTTTGTCCGCTTGACTGATCTTGCTTTTTCCCGTGGATTCAGTACAATAGCGCGTCTGATTTTCCCGTGCTCTCGGTTTCCCCGTTTTCCACTGAGCCGATGAGCGTTGAGCGGATTGAAAATCAACAAGAAATTTCTGGCGGGGCCCGCGTCTTCGGCAAGTCGATGTTAGACGACTTGATCGGGATGTGTCGGCGTCTGCCTCGTTTTTGTTATCGATGTACGGTTCGACGGCACAGTTCCAACCTGTGTAAAGCATGAGCGCCATCTTGTGTGAGTTCGGATTTTGTCCATCACGTTTCAATTAGGTGAAAACAATGAAGACCTTCTCGGCCAAGCCGCTCCAGGTTGAGCGCGACTGGTACGTGGTCGATGGCAGCAACAAGGTGCTCGGCCGCCTCGCTAGCCAAATCGCACTGCGCTTGCGCGGCAAGCACAAGCCCGAATACACGCCGCATGTCGATACGGGCGACTACATCGTCGTGATCAATGCCGACAAGCTCGTGCTGTCTGCTGAAAAGGCCGGCAAGAAGACGTACTACCGTCACACCGGCTACCCCGGCGGCATCTACGAAACCACCTTCGTGGAAATGCAGGCCAAGCACCCCGGTCGTGCTCTGGAAATTGCCGTCAAGGGCATGCTTCCGAAGGGCCGTCTCGGCTACGCCATGATCAAGAAGCTCAAGATCTACGCCGGCGCCGAACATCCGCACACTGCTCAGCAGCCCAAGGTTCTCGACATTTAAGGTGAATGAAGATGATCGGTAACTACAACTACGGCACCGGCCGTCGCAAGAGCTCGGTTGCTCGCGTCTTCATCAAGCGCGGCACGGGCAAGATCGTGATCAATGGTCGTGCTCTGAACGAATTTTTCAAGCGTGAAACCGGCCGCATGATCGTCATGCAGCCCCTGCAGCTCACGGAAAACGTCGAAACGTTCGACATCATGGTCAACGTTTCCGGCGGTGGTGAATCCGGCCAGGCCGGCGCCGTTCGTCACGGCATCACCCGTGCTCTGATCGACTACGATGCCGGTCTCAAGAGCGTTCTCTCGAACGCCGGCCTCGTGACCCGCGACGCTCGCGAAGTCGAACGTAAGAAGGTCGGTCTGCGCAAGGCCCGCCGCGCCAAGCAGTTCTCCAAGCGCTAATTGCCGGAGATTCGGCGCCTCACTCGATCGCTATACTGTCAAACGGCAGCGAGCACAATCGAAGAAGGCGTCGGGCGCAAGAAAAAGCCGCTGCACTCTGTGTGCCGCGGCTTTTTTGCGCCTGCCGCGCGCACAAATCGACATCAGGGAGAAAACATGCAGGAAAAGATTCGCGCCGTCGTGGTCGGCGGTACCGGGTATGCTGGGGCCGAGCTGCTGCGTCTGTTGTGCTGCCACCCGCAGGTACAGATCGCGGCCGTTGTGGCCCGCAGTCACGCGGGAGACTCCGTCACTGAGCACTATCCGGCGTTGCGCGGTTTTCTGGACGGGATGCGTTTTACGGGTTTTGAAGACACCGACCTCACCGACTGCGATGTGGTGTTTTTTGCAACGCCCCACGGTGTTGCCATGCGTTATGCGCGTCAACTTGTGGACGCGGGCGTAAAGGTAATCGATCTGGCGGCTGATTTTCGTCTGCGCGACACCGAGCTTTTCCGCCGTTGGTACAAGATGGAACACACTTGCCCGGATCTGTTGGCCGAATCGGTGTACGGTCAGCCCGAGACCATGCGTGAGCAAATGCGCTCGGCGCGCATCATCGGTCTGGCGGGCTGCTACCCGACCTCTATCGAACTCGGTCTGCTGCCGATCATGGAATACGAAAAGGCGCACCCGGGCACGTTCGATCTCACCACCCTCATTGCCGACAGCAAGTCGGGTATTTCCGGAGCCGGGCGCAAAGCCGACGTGTCGCTGCTGCAGGCCGAAATGAACGACAACTTCCACGCCTACGGCATCAAGGGGCACCGCCATCAGCCCGAGATCGTGCAGCAGTTGCGACTGCTGTCGGGCAACAACGCGCTGCGGCTCAATTTCTGTCCGCACCTGCTGCCGACGATCCGCGGCATTCATTCGACGATCTACGTGCGCCTTAAGAATCCGGACGACGCGATCGACGTGCAGCGCCTCTACGAAGAGCGCTTCAAAAACGAGTATTTCGTCGACGTTCTTCCTGCGGGCTCGCACCCCGAAACGCGGCATGTGAGGGGCTCAAACTTTGCCCGCATTGCGGTACACCGTCCCGAAGGGGGGGATCTGATCGTTGTTCTCGTCGTCGAGGACAACCTCGTCAAGGGGGCCGCGGGGCAAGCCGTGCAGACGATGAATCTTTTGTTCGGACTGCCCGAGCCCACGGGGCTTGACCGTCCTGCGCTCGCGCCCTGAGGTCGGCCCGCGCTCGAACGTGTTGCAAATCGTCGCAAAGAAGTCATGTGCGGCATTGCCCGCGCTCGGTGAGTTCGTGCCGCTTTCCGTATAATCCAAAGGTTTTCGCTTCGCCCTGTGCGGCAGGCGTAGATATTCAACAAAACACAAAGAAAAACAATTTTCATCAGAGAGGTTCAAAGTGTTCTTCATTTCCGATGCTATGGCTCAGACGGCCGGCGGCGCTGCCGCGGGCGGCCTGAACGGTTTCCTGGTTCAGATCGTTCCGATCATCCTCATTTTCGTGGTGTTCTGGTTCTTCCTGATTCGTCCGCAGCAGAAGCGTCAGAAGGAACATCAGAAGATGTGCGAACAGCTCGGCAAGGGCGATGAGGTTCTCACCGTCGGCGGCATGGCCGGCCGCATCGTGGAAACGAGCGAACAGTACATCGTGATCCAGATCAGCTCGGTCGAAGGCAAGCCTGTGACGCTCACGCTGCAGCGCGCCGCCGTGCAGACCGTTCTGCCCAAGGGCACGCTGAAGTCGCTCTAATCGAGTCGATCAAACGTGCGGGCGCTCCCCGAAAAAAGGGGAGGCGCCCGCTTCGCGTTTATTTCCAAGCCCTGCGCGAGCAGCGCAGGCGGTTGGAATTTCCGCCGTCCCCCTTGTTTGGAAAGGCCGGACGCCGGCATGAAGGTTTCGGCGCACAAGCGCATTGTCAGAAACCGAATACATTGTCCCGGAGGTGCGGGCTGCGTCTTTTTCAGCAGCCTCGGGCCGTCCAGATCCGGAGCCATTTTTTATGAATCGATACGCTCTTTGGAAGTACATCGTCATCGCGGTGGCCCTCATCATTGCCGCGGTGTACACCCTGCCCAACTTCTACGGCGAGTCTCCCGCCGTGCAGGTGAGCTCGGCCAAGGCCACCGTCAAGGTCGACGAGAGCATTCTCAAGCGCGTCGAGCGCGCGCTCGACGATGCCAAGCTCACGCCCAACGGCATTTTCTTTGAACAGGGTGCGCAGCAGAACACCGTGCGTGTGCGCTTTGACCCGACCGCAGCCGAACAGCAGCTGCAGGCACGCGAAGTGCTCGAGCGCACGCTCAACCCCGATCGCAGCAATCCGAGCTACATCGTGGCCCCCAACCTCGTGAGCAACACGCCGAGTTGGCTGATGAGCATGAACGCTCTGCCGATGTACCTCGGTCTTGACCTGCGCGGCGGCGTGCACTTCCTGCTGCAGGTCGACATGAGTTCGGCCATTGAAAAGCGCACGGAATCGACGGCCGCCGATTTGCGTACGCAATTTCGCGACAAGCGCATCCGTCACAACGGCATCAGCCGTGTAGGCAAGACGATTGAAATCCGTTTTGCCGATGCCAATGAAATGGGCCGCGCGACCGACGTGTTGCGCGCCTCCCAGCCCGATCTTGTGGTGCGTGAGGAAAAGCAGGGCCAGATGTCGGTGCTGCGTTGCGAACTGTCGCCCTCGGCTCTGAAGAACGTGCAGGACTACTCGCTCAAGCAGAACATCTCGACGCTGCACAACCGTATCAACGAACTCGGCGTGGCCGAGCCCGTGATTGCCCAGCAGGGGGCCGATCGCATCGTCGTTCAGCTGCCCGGCGTGCAGGACACGGCCAAGGCCAAGGATATTCTCGGCCGTACCGCCACGCTTGAAGTGCGCATGGTCGACGACAGCCCCGAAGCGCTCTCGCAGCTTGCGCAAGGCAATGTGCCTTTCGGCGACGAGAAGTATCTCGACCGTGAAGGCCGCGCGATTCTCGTCAAGCGCCGCGTCATTCTGACCGGTGAAAATCTCAACGATGCTCAGCCGGGCTTTGATTCGCAGACCCAGGAGCCGACCGTCAACCTGACGCTCGACAACAAGGGCGCGCGGATCTTCCGCGACGTCACCCGCGACAACGTCGGCAAGCGCATGGCCATCATCCTCTTTGAAAAGGGCAAGGGTGAGGTTGTGACGGCTCCCGTGATCCGTCAGGAAATCGGCGGCGGGCGCGTGCAGATTTCGGGCCGCATGACCACCATCGAGGCCACGGACACGGCTCTGCTGTTGCGCGCCGGTTCCCTTGCCGCGCCGATGGAAATCGTCGAGGAACGCCTTGTGGGTCCTTCGCTTGGCGCCGACAACATCAAGGCCGGCTTTAAGTCCACGCTCTACGGCTTTGCCATCGTGGCCATCTTCATGATGCTCTACTATCAGGTGTTCGGCGTGATTTCCGCGATCAGCCTGATGTGCAACGTGATGTGTCTGATCGCCATCATGTCCATGCTGCAGGCGACGATGACGCTGCCCGGTATTGCCGCTATCGCGCTCACGCTCGGCATGGCAGTGGACGCCAACGTGCTTATCAACGAACGTATCCGCGAGGAACTGCGCGCGGGACGCACGCCGCAGTTGGCAATTTCCGAAGGTTACGACGCGGCTTTTGCCACGATTCTTGACTCGAACATCACCAGCCTGATTGCCGGTGTGGCGCTTCTCATTTTCGGTTCCGGTCCGGTCCGCGGCTTTGCCGTGGTGCACTGCCTGGGCATCATGACATCGATCTTTACGTCCGTGACCGTGTCGCGTGCCATGGTCAACTTGGTTTACGGTCGACAAAAGAAGCTGTCGCGTCTGCACATCGGTCAGATCTGGAAGCCCGGCGTGAGCACCAAAACGCTCGCCGCCAAGGCCGATGAGAAGTAATTGAAGGGGGAGAACTCAGATGGAATTTTTCCGCATCAGCAAAACCATCCCGTTCATGCGGCATGCGTTTATTCTGAACACGATTTCCGTGGTGACCTTCCTTGTTGCCGTGTTCTTTATTTTCTGGAAAGGACTGACCTTTTCGATTGAGTTCACGGGCGGCACTCAGGTGGTGGTGCAGTACCCCGCGGCGGTGGCGACCGAACAGGTCCGTGAGGACATCAAGGCGGGCATGGGCGTGGAAGCGGCCGTGCAGAATTACGGCACGGCCCGTGACCTGATGATTCGTCTGCCCTTGAAGGAGGGCGTGTCGTCCGGTCAGCAGGCCCAGGAACTCATGAAGGTGCTGCAGACCAAGGAACCCAACGTCAAGCTCCTCAACAACGAATTTGTGGGTCCGCAGGTCGGTGAGGAACTCGCCACGGACGGCGGCACGGCGCTTATTCTGGTCGTGATCGGCATCATGATTTATCTGGCCATCCGCTTCGAATGGAAGTTCGCTCTGGCCGCCATCATTGCCAATATGCACGACGTGTTCATCGTGGTCGGCATCTTTGCGATCACGGGGTGGGAATTTTCGCTTCCTGTGCTGGCGGCGGTTCTGGCTGTGCTCGGCTACTCGGTGAACGAGTCGGTGATTATTTTCGACCGCGTGCGCGAGCACTTCCGCAAGATGCGCCGCACGGATACGGTTGAAGTGATCAATTCGGCCATTACGGCCACGATCTCGCGTACCGTGATCACGCACTCTTCGACGTTGGCGATGACGCTGTCGATGTTCTTCTTCGGCGGTCCGGCGCTGCACTACTTCTCGTTGGCGCTCACGATCGGTATCCTT
>CAMAHM010000014.1 GCA_945834535.1 uncultured Sutterella sp.
TGCGCCTTATCCCCTCATTGAAATGAGAGGTTTGCGGCGCACGGGTTCTATCAACAAAGAGGCTCCCGCCACGCCTTGCAATAAAGAAAAGCGTGAGAGAGCCTGTTACCGCTTCTCGGGCGACACGTCGCACGTGTCGCCCAAACAAAGCGGTTAATTGCGTTCGACGAGGATGCGCAGCATGCGGCGCAACGGCTCGGCGGCACCCCACAGGAGCTGATCGCCCACCGTGAAGGCGCTGATGTATTCCGGGCCCATGGCAAGCTTGCGGATGCGACCGATCGGAATCATGCGAGTTCCGGAAATCTTCGCCGGCGACAGTTCCTCGATGGATTCTTCCTTGCGGTTGGGCACGACATAGGCCCATTGGTTGGAATTGTCGAGAAGCTTTTCGATCTCTTCGCAGGAAATGTCCTTCTTGAGCTTGATGGTCAGAGCCTGACTGTGGCAGCGCATTGAACCGACGCGCACACACAGACCTTCGACAATCATGCTGCCGGGCTCGCCGTGCGCGGGCAGACCAAGAATCTTGTTGGCTTCAGCGCCGCCCTTCCACTCTTCACGCGACTGACCGTTGCCCAGATCCTTGTCGATCCAGGGAATGAGGCTGCCGGCAAGGGGCGCACCGAACGCGGCCTTGGGAAAGTCGGGCTTGGTAAAGGCCTCACTCACCTTGCGGTCGATGTCGAGGATCGCCGAACGCGGATCGGAGAGTTCGTCCGACACGGCGGCATGAAGGTATCCCATCTGCGAGAGCAGTTCACGCATATTCTTGGCACCGGCCCCCGAAGCAGCCTGATAGGTCATCGAGCTCACCCATTCGACAAGGTCTGCCTTGATGAGGCCGTCCAGAGCGATCAGCATGAGCGAGACAGTGCAGTTGCCGCCGATGTAGTCCTTGATACCCTTATCGAGACTGGCGTCGATCACGGGACGATTGACGGGATCGAGAATAATGACGGCGTTGTCCTGCATGCGCAGAGCGGAAGCTGCATCGATCCAGTAGCCGTCCCAGCCCGCGGCACGCAACTTGGGATGCACTTCCTTGGTGTAGTCGCCGCCCTGGCAGGAAATAATCACATCGCACTTGGCCAGTTCCTCGACGCTGGTGGCGTCGCGCAGCACGGGATCGGCACCGCGGACATCAGGCGCCTTGGCGCCGGCAGCGGACGTCGAAAAGAAAATGGTCTTGTCGACGTAAGCAAAATCGTTTTCTTCCAACATGCGGCCCATGAGGACACTGCCCACCATGCCGCGCCAACCAACCATACCGAGAATCATGATTGCCTCTTTTTTGTGTGTGAGTGAAAAAACCAGATGTTTCAGCCGGCTCCCCGGCTGAAGACCGATTGCGGCGTCTTAGAGCGCAGCCACCACGGCGTCGCCCATTTCCGAGCAGGACACCTTGCGGCAGCCTTCGCTCATGATGTCGCCCGTGCGGATGCCCGCAGCGAGCACCTTTTCAACGGCCTTTTCGATGGCGTCGGCTTCTTCGTTCATGTCAAACGAATAACGCAGCATCATGGCGGCCGACAAAATCGTTGCGAGCGGATTGGCGATATTCTTGCCGGCAATGTCGGGGGCCGAACCGTGCGACGGTTCGAAAAGGCCCTGCTTCTTATCGTTCATCGAGGCCGAAGCGAGCATGCCGATCGAGCCCGTGAGCATCGAGGCTTCGTCCGAGAGAATGTCGCCGAAGATGTTGCCGGTGAGCACGACGTCAAGAGCCTTGGGAGCGCGCACAAGCTGCATGGCGGCATTGTCGACATACATGTGTTCGAGCGTCACGTCGGGATACTCTTCACGACCGATACGGGTGACGACGTCGCGCCACAGCTGGCTCGTTTCGAGCACGTTGGCCTTGTCGACGCTCGTTACCTTGTTGTTGCGCTTGCGGGCCGCTTCGAAAGCCACGCGGGCAATGCGTTCGACTTCGGGAACACTGTAGCGCATGGTGTCAAAGGCTTCGGGCGTCCCCGGAAAGTGACCGTCGACGGCGGTGCGACGGCCGCGGGGCGTCCCGAAATAGATGTCACCCGTGAGTTCAC
The DNA here is from genome assembly GCA_945834535.1 of uncultured Sutterella sp. GTDB lineage: Bacteria > Pseudomonadota > Gammaproteobacteria > Burkholderiales > Burkholderiaceae_F > Duodenibacillus. The sequence goes on from CAMAHM010000014.1 coordinate 2,049, forward strand.
GCACGATCAGAATGTCGAGTCCGGCAATCACTTCGGGGCGCAGAGTCGAGGCGCCGGTCAGTTGGGCAAAGCACTTGGCCGGGCGCAGGTTCGCAAAGAGACCGAGCGCCTTGCGCAGGCCGAGAATGGCCTGCTCGGGACGCAGATGACGCTCGAGCTTGTCGTACTTGAAGTCACCCACAGCGCCAAAGAGAACGGCGTCAGCCTCACGGGCGAGCTTAAGGGTGGATTCGGGCAGAGGATGCCCGTGGTTGGCATAGGCCACGCCGCCCACGTCGGCAAATTCCATTTCAAAGGGCGTGCCGAGGGCCTTGAGAACCTTGACGGCCTGATCCACGATTTCGGTGCCGATGCCGTCACCGGGCAAAACTGCAATCTTGTTGCTCATTTCAATGACTGTACTTTAAAAATGAATTTGAAATACCTTACTGCGCGAGCGTCTTGGCAAGCCAGGGTTTGGCGGCAAGGCGCGCCTCTTCAAATGCACGGATCTTGTCCTGCTTGGTCGAGAGCGTCACGCCGATGTCGTCAAAGCCGTTCATCATGGCCCAGCGACGGAAGGCGGCCACTTCAAATTCCGTGCTCTTGCCGTCGGGTTCGATCACGAGCTGCCGATCAAGGTCGACCGTGAGCTCGTAGCCGTTCGTCATATGGCAGGCCTCAAAAAGACGGTCGATGATGAGCTCGGGCAGCACCACGGGCAAAAGACCGTTCTTGAGGGAGTTCGAATAGAAGATGTCGGCAAAGCTCGGGGCGATCACGCAGCGAAAGCCGTACTGCATCAGTGCCCAGGGCGCGTGTTCGCGCGAGGAGCCGCAGCCGAAGTTCTTACGCGCGAGCAAAATGGTTGCGCCCTTGTACCGCGGCTGATTGAGCACGAAGTCCGGATTAAGGGGACGGTTGCCGCAGTCGACGCCGGGCTCGCCGCGGTCGAGGTAACGCCACTCGTCAAAACAGTTGGGCCCGTAACCGGTGCGGTAGATCGACTTGAGAAACTGCTTGGGAATGATGGCATCCGTATCGACGTTGGCACGGTCAAGCGGAGCCACGATGCCGGTGTGAACAGTGAATTTTTCCATTTTGTTTTAATCCTCTCTCAAGCCTGCGATCAGAAGAGTTTGCGCACATCCACAAAGTGGCCCATCACGGCCGCAGCAGCGGCCATGGCGGGACTGACGAGATGCGTGCGCCCGCCCTTACCCTGTCGGCCTTCAAAGTTGCGGTTCGAAGTCGAAGCGCATCGTTCTCCTTCGCCGATGCGGTCGGCGTTCATCGCCAGACACATCGAGCAGCCGGGCTGGCGCCATTCAAAGCCCGCTTCCTTAAAGATGCGGTCAAGCCCCTCCTGTTCGGCCTGCAGTTTCACAAGCCCCGAGCCGGGCACCACCATGGCGCGAGAAACGGTGGACGCCACACGGCGGCCGAGCTTTTTGACTACATAAGCGGCCATACGCATGTCTTCGATGCGCGAATTGGTGCAGGAACCGATAAAGATCTGATCGGGCTTGATGTCGACCATCTTGGTTCCGGGCGTGAGATCCATGTACTTGAGCGCCCGCTCCCAGCCTTCGCGCTTGACGGGATCGAGTTGCTTTTCGGGATCGGGCACACAGCCTTCAATGTCGGTCACCATTTCGGGCGAGGTCCCCCAGGTCACCATCGGAATAATTTCTTCGGCGCGGAGCTTGACGACAATGTCGAACTTTGCGTCCGGATCGCTCACGAGAGTCTTCCAATAGGCCACGGCCTTGTCCCACAACTCACCCGTAGGCGCAAGCGGGCGGCCTCGCATGTACTCGATGGTTTTTTCGTCCACGGCAACGAGTCCGGAACGAGCCCCGGCTTCAATGGCCATATTGCAGAGCGTCATGCGCCCTTCCATCGAGAGCGAACGAATGGCCGAACCGGCAAATTCAATCGTGCAGCCCGTGCCGCCCGCCGTGCCGATCTTGCCGATCACGGCAAGCGCCACATCCTTGGCGGTGACACCAGCGGCAAGCTTGCCTTCGACCTCAACGAGCATGTTCTTGTTCTTCTTGGTGAGCAGCGTCTGAGTGGCCATGACGTGCTCGACTTCCGAGGTGCCGATGCCAAAGGCAAGAGCTGCGCAGGCACCGTGCGTGGACGTGTGACTGTCGCCGCAGACCACTGTCATGCCCGGGAGCGTGGCGCCCTCTTCGGGGCCCATCACGTGAATGACGCCCTGACCCTTATTCATAAAGGGAAAGTAGGCGGCGCAACCCGTTTCGGTCACGTTCTTATTGAGCGTTTCCACCTGCAGGCGAGCGATCGGATCGGTGATGCCGTCCATACCCTTTTCCCATCCCGTGGTCGGCGTGTTGTGATCGGCCGTGGCCACGATGGACGACGTGCGCCAAAGCTTGCGCCCGGCCAGTCGCAGACCCTCGTACGCCTGGGGACTCGTAACCTCGTGAATCAGGTGACGATCGATGTAAAGCGTTGTGGTGCCGTCGGCTTCGGCGTCAACCACATGTTCATCCCAAAGTTTGTCGTACAGTGTCTTGGACATGGATGGTTCCGTTTTTCTTGTTGGGTTGTTCTGTGATTTTTGATGCGGATCCACGGTGTTGCCAATGCGGTCCGCCCCCGTCGGAAGACGGGAATTGGGTAAGTATGCCACAGCCCAAAATGGTGCACCTAAGCAGGTTTGCGTAGTTTTCAAGCTCTGAAAGCGCATTTTTCAAACCCGCTGCAGTTGACGTTCTCTCCGCCGTGAACGACGGAGATTCTCTACTGCGTCAGCAGCTTGCGCTGACGATCTCTTCGGTGGATTCCTGCTGCTGATTCAGTGTCGGTTTGCTGGGCCGACCCAAATTCACTTGAGCCCGAGCATTCTTCTCCGGCTCCCCCCAGGCTAACGAGCTTCGTCCGCACTCTTTGATGTGGATTGCAGCCACCACGTCCGCACTCTCCTTGTATCCGCAACAAATGCATCGGGAACGGGGGAGCAACAAGACCGGACGCTTCCCATCGACGAATGGTGCTGGGAGATACACCATGAAGTTTTGTCAGTTGTCCAACGGTATAGAACGTCATGATGGCCTCCTTCGTTAAGTTTTCAGGAAGGCATCCCTATTGGGGCAATTTTGGAAGCTTTTTGCTTGGCTAGCGAAGCCCTTGCGCCTGCTCTCTCAGCGGTCTCGAGTACAATGCGGGACATTCAGCTGACGAGCCTCATCGACGGACTCGCAGCCCTTCTTTTTTGGCATTTGGCTTCGTTTCATGAAAGTTCTCGGCATTGAAAGTTCCTGTGATGAAACCGGCGTCGCTCTGATCGACAGCGAAGTTAAGAGCAACGCGGGGCTTCTTGCGCACGCGATTCACACACAGATCGACATGCACCGAGCCTACGGCGGCGTTGTTCCCGAACTTGCCAGCCGTGACCACATTCGCCGCGTGATTGCTCTCACCGATCAGGTGCTCGATCAGGCAGGCGTTGCCAAAAAAGACATCGACGCAGTGGCCGTTACCGAAGGGCCGGGGCTGGCCGGGGCTCTTGTGGTCGGAACATCAGTGGCGCACGCCATCGGCTACGCATTGGGCGTCCCCGTGATCGGAGTGCATCACCTGGAAGGGCACCTGCTGTCGCCTCTCATGGCCGATCCCGCTCCCGAATTTCCGTTTATTGCGCTTTTGGTAAGCGGCGGGCACACGCAGTTCATGAAGGTGGCTGGCTTCGGGGAGTACGAGCTTTTAGGCGAAACGCTTGACGATGCCGCAGGGGAAGCTTTCGACAAGACCGCGCAGCTTCTGGGTGAGTGCTATCCCGGAGGCCCAGCAGTGTCGCGTCTTGCCGATCAAGGTGCACCGGGGGCAATCGAGCTGCCCCGCCCCATGCTGCACGCCCCCAATCTCGACATGAGTTTCTCGGGGCTTAAAACAGCCGTTCTGACGGCCGTCAAAAATGCCCCCGATCCCAAGGATGAAACCTTCCGCTGCAATTTGGCCCGAGCCTTTGTCGATGCTGTTGTCGACGTGCTCGTTGCCAAAACCATCCGCGCCATGAAGATGACGGGCATTTCCCGCGTCGTTGTTGCCGGGGGCGTGTCGGCCAACAGGCAACTTCGTGCGGCACTCACCGTAGCCTGCCGACGCCGCCGGGCGCAGGTTTTCTTCCCGCCGCAGGCGCTTTGCACCGACAACGGCGCCATGATTGCCGTGGCGGGGCTGGCCCGACTGCAGGCAATGACTGCACAGGAACGCGCCGCCGCCGTCGGTCGCATCCGCTACTGCGCCAAACCCCGATGGTCGCTCGCGCAGGCCGCCCACCCTGACGAGGTTGATCCGAGGCAAGCACACCGCAATCATTGATTTTCGACAAAAAAGGCAGGGCGCGCGGCTCTGCCTTTTTTGTTTTGCTCAATGCGTATCAGTTGCGACGCACGATAGGAATGCAGCGCCGGCGTCCTGCGTACTTCTTCACATAAGCACGCATAAACCCGAGCATTCCCGACAACAGCGCCACACACAGACCGATGGATACCAATGCATAGGCGGGATTCTCGGCAAACGTGCCCACACGGTAGACGATGGTCGCGGCAGAATAGCCGAGCACCGTCGTCCAACAGGTAAGAAACACCGCCCACGCCGGCCCCGCCTCACGATGCACGGCCCCCAGAACGGCCACACAGGGCGTGTAGAGCAGCACCATCATCAGATAGGCAAAGGCCGCAAGGGGCGAACCAAAGAGACGCTGCATGACGCTCACCGTGTCAAGCGAAACTTCCTGAGATTCGGCCGCCGCCTTGGTGTCGGACAAATCGTCCACCGCGATGCCCAGAGGATCGGCTAGGGCGCCCCCGAGTTTCTTAAGGTTGACGACCACAGAAGTGCAGGCTTCGGAGACAATCTCCACCAAAGACCATGGCTTTTCGGTCCGAGGTTCGCTTGCTCCCTCGTCCTTGGTCGGATGTGCATTGGCTTCACGAGCCATGGTTTCATAGAGCGAATTCATGGTGCCCACGACGGCTTCCTTGGCGAGCACCCCCGAGAAGATGCCCACGGCCGCAGGCCAGTTTTCTTCAGTCACCCCCATGGGCGCCAACACAGGCGTCACGGTGCGGCCGATTTCAGACAAAACGGACTTGGAACTGTCTTCGTTGCCAAAGGTGCCGTCCGTTCCCCAACTGTTAAGGAAGGTCAGCACGGCCACCACCACCACGATCGTCTTGCCTGCGCGTTCGGCAAAGGAGCGCACGCGATCCCAGGTGCGCAGCATGACACTCTTAAAGGTCGGCACGTGGTAGGAGGGAATCTCCATCACAAAAGCGCCGGCGTCCCCCGGCAGAACGATGCGTTTCATCAGAAAGCCCGTGGCCACCGCCACCAGGATGCCGATAATGTAAAGCGCAAAGACGATGTTCTGACCGTTCGTCGGGAAAAAGGCCGTGGCAAAGAGTACGTACACCGGCATGCGGGCGCCGCAGCTCATGAAGGGTGCCATCAAAATCGTGATGACACGGTCCATCGCCCGATCCATCGTGCGCGTGGCCATGATGGCGGGCACATTGCATCCGAATCCCACGATAAGCGGCACAAAGGCGCGACCGGGCAGGCCGATCGCACGCATCAGGCGATCCATCACAAAAGCCGCTCGCGCCATATAGCCCGAGTCTTCCAAAAGTGCCAGAAAAAGGAACAGGAAGAAGATGGGCGGGACAAAGGTGGAGACGGTCTGAATACCGCCGCCCATGCCGTCGGCGATGATGACACGCAGCAGATCCGGACAGCCGACGGCTTGAAGCACGCGCCCAAGCCCGTCGACAAAAATACCGCCGAAGAGAATATCGAAAAAGTCGATGAAGGCGCCGCCGAGATTCTGCGTAAAGAGGAACATCACGTACATGATGAGCAGAAAGATCGGCAGACCGAGCCAGCGGTTGAGCACCACGCGGTCGATCCGCTCGGTGAGCGTCATCGAAAGGTGCCCTTCACGGGTGAGCGCATGCCGAACCACATCGGCGGCAAAGCCGTAACGGGCCTGCGCGAGGGCAATGTCCATATCGCCCTCAAACTCACGGTCAAGTTCCGCGATGCGGGGCGCGAGCTTTTCAAGGCCCCCTTCGGGAAGGCGCTCCTTAAGGTCAGGGGCGGACTCCAGCACCTGCAGCGCCAGCCAATCGGGTTTCTCGCCCCCGAGATCGGCAATATCCTTGGAAATTGCCTTGGCAGCCTGCGTCAGGCGTTCGTCAAACTTCACCTGCAAAGGCGGCACGACGGGGGTACGCAAAAAGGCCTTGACGGCCTTTTTGACGACCGACACATCCTTTTTATTCTTGCTCGCGACGATGCCGACCACGGGGCAGCCCAGTCGCTTTTCAAGCTCCTCAAGGTCCACTCGCATCTTGTGATCGGCCGCCACATCGAGCATGTTGACCACCACAAGCATCGGCAGCCGCATTTCAATCAGCTGCGTCGTCAAAAAGAGATTGCGCTCAAGGTTGGAAGCATCGACGATATTGATGACGGCCTGCGCTTCGCCCGTAAGCAGATAGTCGCGAGCAACGCGCTCGTCCTCGCCCGCGTTCGAAAAAGGCGTGATGGAATAGATCCCCGGCAGGTCGACGATGTCGATCGAGTCACCTTCAAAATCGTAGTGCCCGACGATTTTTTCTACGGTGACGCCAGGCCAGTTGCCGACGTCCTGATGAGCACCCGTGAGGGCATTAAAAAGCGTCGTCTTTCCACAGTTGGGATTGCCGACGATGCAAACAATGTTTTTTGCCATGATCCGAGTCGCTTAACCGTTATTTGCGCGCAATGTGCATGACTTCGGCCTCATCCTTGCGCACAGAAATCAGACTGCCGCGCACTCGAATTTCCACCGGGTCACCCAAAGGCGCCACGCGCACGACTTCAAATTCCACACCGGGCGTCGCACCAAGCACCAGCAGACGACGACGGTAGCTTGTCGAACCTTTTTCATACCCCGTAATGATGCCCTTGGTTCCGGGCTTGAAATGCCTCAACTTCATACATTTTCCGGCTTCTGCGCGGCGCGCTCAGTGTCCATTGAAAAGCAACCACCGACGAACGATCGCCGAAGCCGTCCGCACTCATCTAAATTGCCGCTATGCTAGTGAGATACATTCTCATTTTCAAGTGTTTTGGGAGAAAAAACTCGTCTCAACGCAGAGCGTCCGTCGCTGTCCAAAGGCAGAACGCCGCGTTCCGTCACTCACCGATGTGTTGAACGACATCAGCGGACTTGAGCTCGAGTTCTTTTGTGATCACTTCACCGGCCTCCTGCAGCAGTTGCAGTAGGCGCGCTGTTTTCTGTGCTCCGAGTGTTTGACAAACATCGTCAAAAAACGCCACGGTTTCGCGATGCAATTGTTCGGCCACCTGCGAGCCGACGGCTGTCAACACCAAATCTTTTTCTCTGCGGTCAGTTGTCGATTGTTCAATCCTGACCCATCCCGTGGCGCTCAATACCGTCGCCGAAATCACCCGCGGCAGCAACGTCACTCGAATCGACCGCTATGACAGGCAGAGAATCATTTCCGTCAAAGGCGATCTTGAGGCAGGAACCACCATCGGACAGGCACTGGACAACGTTGCCGAACTCGACACCGTCACCCGTCTCCCAGAAGGCGTCTCATTTCCCGTGTCAGGAGAAGCCGAGGCTTTTCGCGAACCCATGGCCGTGGCCGTGATCTGCGGACTGCTCGCATCGACACTGCTGAGTCTAATCTTTGTGCCGGTCATGTACATCCTCATGGATGACCTCAAGCAGTGGATCGGTAACAGATTCAGTCGACTGACCGACGTCACCAAAGAAGACCGCTTGCGTATTGAAGGCGGTCTTTAATGGGGGAACGGCGCTGCACAGGGCTTTTGCGCTGTGCAGCAGTCTCGCACAAGAAACGCCCCATCTCACGGGCGTGCCTTCCGATGCAGAATACGGAAGGTATCAGTGCTTGTCTTTGCGCGGCAGGCGGGTGACAAGACTTGAAGTGTCCCACCGTCCTCCGCCCTTTTGCTGCACGTCGGCGTAGAACTGATCGACCATTGCCGTCATCGGCAGGCTCGAGCCGTTGCGGCGGGCTTCGGCCAAAGCGATGCCGAGATCCTTGCGCATCCAGTCGACGGCAAAACCGAAGTCAAAGAGTCCGTCGACCATGGTCGCGCCGCGGGCCTGCATCTGCCAGGAACCGGCCGCCCCCTTTTCCAGCACTCCGAGCACCTGCTTGACGTCAAGTCCGGCGTTTTTGCCGAAGGCAACGGCTTCCGAGAGTCCCTGCACGACGCCCGCGATGCAGATCTGGTTGACCATTTTGGCAAGCTGCCCGCAACCGGCTTCGCCGACCCGCGTCACGGAAACGGCATAGGCGTCAAGAATCCCTCGAACGGACTCAAACACTTCTTCGTCGCCCCCCACCATGATGGTGAGGCACCCTTTTTGCGCCCCGGCCTGCCCGCCCGACACGGGCGCATCGACAAAAGCCATGGCATGCGACTTAAAAAGCGCGTGCATCTCGCGGGCCACATCGGCCGAGTCGGTCGTGTGGTCGACAAATACGGCCCCCGGCTTCATGCCGGCAAGCGCCCCCTGAGGACCGCAGACAACCTCGCGAAGATCCTTGTCTTCGCCGACACAGGCAAAGACGATGTCGCAGTCGCGCACCGCGAGCGCGGGCGTATCGGCACACGTGCCGCCGTACTCTTTCACCCACTGACGGGCCTTGGAAGCCGTGCGGTTGTACACCGTCACGCTGTAGCCGGCGCGAGCGAGGTGCCCTGCCATGGGATAGCCCATGACGCCCAGTCCCAAAAATGCAACCTTTGCCTTACTGTCCATAGTGTCCTCGCGAAATCATTGCCGAACGGCCGGCACTGCTGCATCGGCCGCCTCGCAGTCAAACATCAAAAAACAGGGTTCTCTTCAATACGTTCCATAACGAACTCGCCCCAGTTGTAGAGGGCTTCGAGCACATCGCTGCGCTCCTGAGCGCGCTCTTGACTGATGCGCTCCTCTTCCAAAAGAGCGTCATTTTTCGCGACGAGCGTGTCGATGTCATCGAAATACGCCTGCGGCACACGGCGCCCGGGCACCTCTCCCGACAAAAGTCGACGGGCGAGGTTCTTGAAGCGCTCGGCTTCATCTGCGTCGAGCGTTTCAGGCCAGCTGCGGGCCCGCATACGAAAAAGCAGTTCCTCAAAAACGGGATTTTCAAAGACGATGCGTCCTTCCCTATGGCGCGTTGCCAACTCTTCGGGCAGCAGGCGGCGCACTTCGGCGGCCGTCTTCTCATCGGCCGGGCACATAAAGCCCGAGTAAAGCGCTTCATCGGGATCGACGGGCTCGGGCCGGTCGGCGTCGTTCATTTCAAGCGCCTGCAAACACGGGCCCTGAATACGGGGCGTGATTTGAGCGAGTGTGACACCGTTGGCCAGAACCGCTTCGACGTCGATTGCAAATCGCTCGGCGACGCGCGCATTGATGATGCGAAGATCCGCGCAAACAAAGGGACACTGATTGACCTTGACGCGCACAAGCGGCAGACGGCTTTCGCCTTCGCGGCGCTCCTCTTTTCCGGCCATGGCAAGGCGTCGGATTTCCTGCGGGGGGAGCCCGTCGAGAACGGACGGGTCGTAGCGGCAGTCCCAACAGAGCACTTCATTGCGGTTTTGGGGACTCGTGCAGATCGGCATCACAAAGCGCAGGAACCCAGCCTTCTGGCCTGCGTAGGGATCAACGTACACGCAGGGCGCGCCGTTGGTGAGTGCCCTGCTCACTGCATCCTTGCCCCGGTTGTCGAGCGCCCACTTCCAAAGGCGCGGCTGCACCTTGGCAAGGTGCTTGGCAAAAAGATAAGTCGCCTCAACGTCGCTTACGGCGTCATGCGCGTGCGTATGCACAATGCCGTTGGCCTGCGTAAGTTTTTCCAGTCGGAAGGTCACCCGTTCGGTACCGTCTTCATCCGTAACGGTCGGCCAGACGGTCCCTTCGTCGCGCAACGCCCACACCGCAAGCGTAAAGGGATAGAGGTCCCAACGCGAGCAGCCGTTGCGGAACTGGTGCGAGTACATATCAAGAAAGTTGCGCCAAAAGAGCGCCCGCGACACCTCGTCGTCAAACCGAAGATTGTTGTAGCCGATCACCAGCGTTTCAGGCACGTTGAAGCGCTCGTGAATGCGCCGGGCAAATTCGGCCTCCGGCAGCCCCTTTTGGGCAGCTGTCTGCGGTGTGATGCCGGTCACAAGGCAGGCCTCGGGACTCGGGAGATAGTCCGGACTCGGGCGGCAGAACCATTGATCCGGAGCGTCGACGGGTTCGAAATTGAGATCCGTGCGCTGCCCGGCAAACTGTGCCGGTCTGTCGACATGCTTCATCAGACCAAAGGTCTCGTAGTCGTGCCAGTAAAACGTCGCCTTCTGCGATTGAGCTTGCATAGTTCCTCGGTGTGGCTGGGGCCTGCGCCGTCGCGTGCGTGCAGGCCCTGTTGATCGCGCCCAATCTATCACATTTGACGCGTTCGGCCGTCTCGACTGCCGAAACACCCAAAAAAAAGAACCCCCGCGGGAAACCGCTGTTTCCGTGCGGGGGACGCTTGCGCAAGGCGGGGCGAGCCCCGCCGCCGACTTAGGCGATCTTGGAGTAACCGCCGGCGCGATCGGATTCGCGCAGGTAGCGGTCAAACTGCATCGCCACGGCGCGCACGAAAATCTTACCCTTGGCGCTCACGACGATCTTGTCATCGCTCAACTCCACGAGTTCGTGCTTGGCGTAGGCCTGAAGCTTCTTAAGTTCATAGGCGAAGGTTTCGTTGAAGTTGATGCCGAATTCTTCTTCAATCGCCTTCTTGTCGAGTTCAAAGCGGCACATGATCGTCATGATGACGGCGCGGCGCAGCTTGTCGTCGTCGCTGAGCTTGAAGCCGCGGCAGGTCGCCAGGCGCCCGGCGCGGATTGCCTCGTAGTACGGTTCGATTTCGCGCGGATTGCAGGCGTAGTTGCCGTCCACGAACGAGATCGAACTCGCACCGAGTGCCACCATGTCGCATTCGGCACGGGTCGAGTAGCCCTGGAAGTTGCGCTGAATCGTGCCCTTGACCTGAGCAATCGAGAGCTCGTCCGTTTCCTTGGCAAAGTGGTCCATGCCGATGTAACGGTAGCCGTTGGCCGTAAGGGTGCGGATGGCGTCGAACATGATGTTCACGCGCTCGGGCGCGCTCGGCAGATCGGCCGGAACAATGCGGCGCTGGGGCTTGAAGATGTTGGGCAGATGCGCGTAGTGGTAGAGCGCAATGCGGTCGGGCGACAGTTCAATCACCTGTTCGATCGTCTTTTTAAAGGTCTCGCGGGTCTGCTTGGGCAGGCCGTAAATGAGATCCATATTGATCGACTCGAATCCTTCGTTGCGGGCGGCCTGCAGCACTTCCTTGACGAGTTCATAGGGCTGCACGCGGTTGACGGCCTTCTGCACGTCTTCGTTGAAGTCCTGCACGCCAAGGCTCATGCGGTTAAAGCCCGCCTTACGCAACGTCTTGATCTTGGAAATCGGGCAGGTACGCGGATCGACTTCAATCGAGAATTCGCCGTCCTCGGCAAACGGGAAGCGCTTGCGGATTTCGCCCATCAGAAAAGCGATTTCCTCGTCGTTGAGGAACGTGGGCGTACCGCCGCCCCAGTGCAGCTGCTCGAGCACCTCGTCGCCGGTCAGATGCTTTTTGACAAGGTCGGCTTCGGCAAGAAGCACCTCGATGTACTCGCGGCTCTTTTCATGATCGCGCGTCACCACCTTATTGCAGCCGCAGTAAAAGCAGACGTCGTTGCAAAAAGGAATGTGGCAGTAAAGCGAAAGGCCGTTCTTCTTGGGATCGGCATTGCGGCTGTCGAGGGCCGCCTCGTAGTCCGCCACGCCGTAAGTTCCCTTGAAGCGGTCGGCAGTCGGATAGGACGTGTAGCGCGGGGCGGGAACGTCGAATTTCTTGAGGAGGGCGTCGTCGGGAAGCTCCACGCCGCTCGTGGCCGGATTAAGCATTGAATGCTCCTAATTTCTATGACAAAAGCCAAATCTGCTGATATGATCCGTTCAGATTTCAGAAATATTGATCCTTATCAAACTTCTGATCTCTTCAGCACGTCTTCATCGAAGTCGTGTCGGCAGTGTATTCGGTTCGGATGGTTCAATCGCGGCCCGACTGCGCGGTGCCCGATGCGATTTTGACGGGGGCGAGTTTAGCTGTTGCAGATTATTTTTTGCTTAGACGGCAGGCCCTCGGCCTTTCGCCGCACCGCTTCATGCGGACTGCTGCCTGCCCATCAGGACGTCATAGAGCTGTACTTTTATGATGAACAATCCCAGCATCAACATGGCCACGCTGCGCGTGGCCTGCTCCAATTGCAACCTGCGCGAGCTTTGCCTGCCGCTCGGATTGGGCCTCAAGGAGATTGAGCGCCTCGAGGAGCTCGTGAGCACCCGCAAGCGCGTCAAGCGCGGCGACGCGCTCTACCGCGCCGGCGACAAATTTGAAGCGCTGTACGCAATTCGTCTGGGATTTTTAAAGAGTGCCGTCATGAGTTCGGACGGCCGCGAACAGGTCACGAGTTTTCACATGTCGGGCGACATCGTCGGTCTGGACGGCCTTGCCGGCATGGTCTACTCCAGCGACCTCATTGCGCTTGAAGACACCGAAGTGTGCATCCTGCCCTACGAGCGCATGCAGGAACTCACGCAGGAAATGCACACTATGAACATGCATTTCCAAAAGCTCCTCTCGATGGAAATCGTGCGCCAGAACGGCGTCATGCTGCTTTTGGGATCGATGCATGCCGAAGAACGGCTCGCAGCCTTCATTCTGAATCTGTCGCAACGCTTTGAAATGCGCGGCTACTCGCGCAGCGAATTCGTGCTGCGCATGACCCGCGCCGAGATCGGCTCCTATCTGGGTCTCAAGCTTGAGACCGTGAGCCGCGTGTTGTCGCGCTTTTCGCACGACAATCTCATCATCGTCAATCAAAAGCACGTGCAGATCATGGATTTCGAGGGTCTTCGGGCCATCGTCTCCGGCCAGACCTTCAACAACCAGAACATTGCGCTCAAGGCCGTCAAACCCGCTGCCACCGGGATTGACGCGTTGAGTGACCTCGACTGACGGGCCCCCAAGCGGTCGGTCGGGACTAGCGAGCGCCCGCCTGCCGCAGCACGCGAGCGCTTTCAAAGAACTCTCAACGGCGTTTGCCTCTGCCTGAGGCAAACTCTGCAGGCATTCGACTGAGACTTTTATTGCGCGACGCTCCCGTCAAGGCTGCGTACGCCGAGCGAACCCGCCGGTTCGCATGCATTAACGATGACCGAGAAAGACACCACACGCGGGCAGACCGAAGACAGGGATGAGGCCGACCTCGCCCTTCCCCACCGCACCGAGGCTCCCGATATTTCTCTTACCGGGCTTTTTAAGCTCGCCACCCCGCTTTTGGTGGCCAATCTGGCCATCATGGGGGGCGCGACCATCGACACCGTCATGGCCGGACGCATCGGCGCCGAACACCTCGCGACCGTGGCCCTCGGAAGCGCCACGAGCGTCATGGTGCTTTTCGGCGTCGTCGGTACACTGCAGGGGCTCTCGCCCATCGCGGGCCACCACTTCGGCGCCCGCAAATACACCAAGATCGGGTTTGAACTCACGCAAAATCTCTGGATCGCCGTCTTTCTGGCCCTGCTGGGGGGACTCATCTGCGCGCAGACGGACTTCTGGACCGAATTCGGCGGCGTCTCCGGACGCGTGGCGCAGATGACCCGCGACTACCTTCTTGCGTCCGTCCTGGGGGTGCCGGCGGCCATCATCTCGCGCTCGTACATTGCCGTCAATGCCGCCGTCAATCGCCCGCGCGTCACAATGTACGTGGCACTCATGATGCTTGCCACCAAAATTCCGCTCAACATCATTTTCATGTACGGCTGGCTGGGGGTGCCCGCGCTCGGGGGCGCCGGTGCGGGCTGGTCACTGGCGGTCAACGCTTGGCTCGGGCTGGCGGCCTACTATCTCGTCTGGCGACTTGATTCCTATTACGACCGCATGCGGCCCGAGCGCTTCTACTGGCCCGACATGCGGGCGCTGTGGGCGCAGCTCAAACTGGGCGTGCCGATCGGACTGTCGGTCTTTTTCGAGGTGAGCTCCTTTACACTCATGGCGATCTTCATTTCGCGCATCGGCACAACCGACGTAGCCGCCCATCAGATCGTGGCCAACATCACCGCCACGCTCTATCAGGTTCCGTTGTCGCTTGCGATCGCCGTGTCGATTCTCGTGTCGCAGTGCCTGGGCGCGGGCTTTCCCGACAAAGCTCGGGAAATCACACTGCGCACCTTCAAAACGGCCACCTGTCTGGCAGTGATGGGCTCGGTGCTCCTTTATGTAGCTGGCGACCCGCTCGTTGCGCTCTACACCAAGGATGCCGCGGTCCATGCTCTGGCTGTTTCGCTTTTGATTTTCGGCATCATCTACCACGTCACCGACGCACTGCAGACGGTGGGCAGCTTTTCGCTTCGCGGCTACCGCATCACATTTGTGCCGATGCTCATCTACGGCATTTTGCTCTGGGCCGTCGGCCTGGGCGGCGGCTATTGGGCGGGCTTTCACGCGCAGCAGTTCGGAGGGCCGTACGGTGCGGCCGGATTCTGGGCCGCCACTGCCCTCGGACTCGTGCTTGCCGGCCTGAGCCTATCCTCGATGGCGCTTTGGGTGTCGGCCAAACGCGTCCATACGCCCAAAGCCTTTTAGCCATCCACGCACAGGCGGGTTTGGCACTACAATGCGCTTGTGCCGACGCCCGCCAAACTGCCGACGTTCGGCTTGTTGTTGTGCCTGAAGACATCAGGTTCGATACCCTTTTTCGTCGTATTCTTTTCGAGAGTTCTCGCATATGTCCGACAGCATCATGCAAACCACCATCAAGAGCCTGCCTCTTGTGTACCGCGGCAAGGTCCGCGAGTGCTACGCCGTGGGCGAAGACAAGCTTTTGATGATCGCCACCGACCGCATCAGCGCTTTTGACGTCATTCTGAGCGTGCCGATCGCCAAAAAGGGCAAGGTTCTCACCGCCCTCACCAAGTTCTGGTTTGACAAACTTGCTGCCGACATGCCCACGCAGCTCACGGGTATCGATCCGGAGTCTGTTGTCGCCGAAGACGAACGCTGCCAGGTGCGCGGACGCGCCATGGTCGTTAAGCGCCTCAAGCCCATCCTCATCGAATGTGTGGCCCGCGGCTACATCATCGGCGGCGGCTGGAAGGACTATCAGGCAACGGGCAAGGTGTGCGGCGTGACGCTGCCCGCGGGCCTGAAGATGGCCGAAAAGCTCCCCGAACCGATCTTTACGCCGGCTGCCAAGGCCGAAGTCGGCACGCACGACGAAAACATCTCCTTTGAAAAGGTGGTGGAAATGTACGGCGAATCGATCGCCACGCAGATCCGCGACCTTACGCTCAAGCTGTATAAGCGCGCCGCCGACTACGCTGCCACGCAGGGCATCATCATCGCCGACACGAAGTTTGAGTTTGGTCTCGACGAAAACGGCAATGTTTGCCTGATGGACGAAGTTCTCACGCCCGACAGCTCGCGCTTCTGGCCGGCCGATCAGTACGACATCGGCATCTCGCCCCCCTCTTTCGACAAGCAGTTCATCCGCGACTGGCTGGAAACGCAGGACTGGGACAAGACGCCCCCGGCACCGATTCCGCCCGCCGACGTGCTGCAAAAGACGAGCGACAAGTACATTGAAGCGCTCACTCGTCTGACCGGCATCAAGGGCGAATCGCTTTAATCGCCCATGCCGACCCGGCGCCCCCCAACGGCGGGCGCCGGATTTTTTCACTCCGACAACACACTACTTTCGACCGCCATGTCTCAAACCAATGTCAAGCCCCTCGTCGGGGTCGTGATGGGCTCGAATTCCGATTGGGCCGTCATGCAGAACGCCGTCGCCGTTCTCAAAGATTTCGGCATTCCCTACGAAGCGCAGGTGGTGAGTGCCCACCGCATGCCCGACGAAATGTTCTCGTATGCCGAAACGGCCAAGGAACGCGGCCTTGCGTGCATCATCGCTGGTGCCGGAGGAGCCGCGCACCTGCCGGGCATGATTGCCGCCAAGTGCGTCGTCCCCGTTCTGGGCGTGCCGATTCCCTCGAAGTACCTGCGCGGTGAAGACAGCCTGCTGTCGATCGTGCAGATGCCCAAGGGCGTACCCGTGGCAACTTTTGCCATCGGTGAGGCGGGCGCAGCCAATGCGGCGCTCTACGCAGTGAGCATTTTGGCCGTCACCCGCCCCGAGCTCTACGAAAAGCTGCAGGCTTTCCGCAAGGCGCAAAACGCCAAAGCCCGCGCCATGGAACTGCCTGAAATCTGATTTTTCTATGAAAGCCAACTTCCCCCTCATGCCCAACGCCACTCTCGGCCTGATGGGCGGCGGCCAGCTGGGCCGCATGTTTGCGCATGCCGCTGAAAAACTCGGCTACCGTGTCTGCGTTCTGGAAAAGGGCTCGTGCCCGGCTTCCGAAGTGAGCGCCGAACACATTGACGCGGGCTACGAAGATCCGACGGCGCTCGAAATGATGAAGCGCTCGACGGCAGCCGTGACGACGGAATTTGAAAACGTTCCCGCTGCCTCGCTCTCGGCTCTTGCGCAGGACTGCGTGACGGCGCCTGCGGCGCATGCTGTGGCAATTGCCCAGGATCGACTCGACGAGAAAACCTTCCTTGAGAAGGTGGCGGGCGTTCCCGTTGCCCCGCATGCGGCCGTTCTGTCGGTCGAAGACATCGACGGACTTGACGAGAGTCTTTTCCCGGGCATTCTCAAAACGACGCGTCTTGGCTATGACGGCAAGGGACAGGCCACGGTGCGCACCAAGGACGAAGCCCGCCGGGCCTTTGAAGCCATGGGGGGCAAGTTCTGCATTCTTGAAAAGCGCCTGCCCTTAAAGCGCGAATGTTCGGTGATCGTCGCCCGTTCTCTGGACGGCAAACAGACGGTGACCTTCCCGGTGTGTGAAAACCACCACATCAACGGCATCCTGGCGCAGACCGTGATTCCGGCCCGCATCGATGAGGCCGTATCGGATCGCGCCCGCGCGTACGCCAAGCGTATTGCCGACGCACTCTGCTACACGGGCGTTCTTTGCATCGAGTTCTTCATTCTCGAAGACGACTCGGTCGTGGCCAACGAAATGGCGCCGCGCCCTCACAATTCGGGCCACGCGACGATCGAAGCCTGCGAAACGAGTCAATTCGAGCAGCAGGTGCGGGCAATGACGGGGCTCCCGCTCGGCGACACGACACTCGTCACCCCGGCCGTCATGCTCAATATTCTCGGCGATGTGTGGTTCGACGAGTCGGGCAATAAGCGCACGCCCGCCTGGGACAAGGTGCTTTGCATTCCCGGTGCCAAACTGCATCTGTACGGCAAAAATGATGCCCGTCGCGCCCGCAAGATGGGGCACTGCACCGTGATTGCTCCGACCGTCGACGAGGCTCTTGCGCGAGCCAAACAAGTGGCGGCCGTTCTCGGCATGCCCGAACCGTTTTAAGCCATGACGAACGCGCAGTATCCGAGCGTCAACGCGCAGGACATCGCCCGTGCGGTCGATGTTCTCTCCAAGGGCGGCCTCGTGGGCATGCCCACGGAAACGGTCTACGGTCTGGCGGCAGACGCCGACAACCGCAGCGCCGTTTTGGCCACCTTTGCGGTCAAGGGGCGTCCCGTCAATCACCCGCTCATCGTGCACGTCGCTGGCCCCGAGGCTTTGCCGTACTGGGTCCGCCGCATCCCTGAAGAAGCGGTGAAATTGGCCGAGGCTTTCTGGCCGGGGCCGCTTACCATGGTGCTCCCCAAAGCCGAACGGTGCGGGGACTTTGTGACGGGCGGTCAGGATTCCGTCGCGTTGCGCTGCCCCTCGCACCCGTGGACGCGAGCCCTGCTGCAAGCCTGGGCGGGACCCACTCAGCGCGGCCTCACGGCCCCTTCGGCCAACACCTTCGGGCACATTTCGCCCACGTCCGCCAAACACGTGGCCGATGACCTGGGCGTCAGACCCGAGGGCAAGCTCGACATGATTCTGGACGGCGGGATTTGCGAAGTCGGCCTCGAGTCGACCATCGTCAACCTCACCGGTAATCAGCCGCAGATTCTGCGGCACGGTGCCGTTACTCGGGCCATGCTTGAAGCCGTTCTCGGCTGCCCCGTCCCCGATGCGGGGGGCGATGCGCCGCGTGCTTCCGGGCGCTTAAAGAGCCACTACGCGCCCTCGACCAAGCTTGAATTGGTGCCTGCCAACCAACTTGAAAATCGTGCTGCCGCACTCTCGGGCCTTAGACTTGCCGTGATGGCCCCCGAAGGCGTCTTCGAAAACGCTTCGGGGGTTGTGCTGCGTCTTACGAGCCCGGTAACAGCACAGGCGTATGCTCATTCGCTTTACGAGGCGCTTCACACGCTCGATGCGGCCGGCGCGGACCGTATTCTGATCGCGATTCCGCCGCAGGAACCCGAGTGGGCCGCCGTCAACGACCGACTTGGTCGAGCTGCCGCCGACAAGGACGCTTCCTGACCAGTTATGACGATCCCTGCGTTCAATCCTCTCCTTGTCGATCCGACAGCCCCGATCGGCGTTCTCGATTCGGGGTGGGGAGGATTGTCCGTTTTAAAGGCCCTGCGGCAGGAACTGCCGCTTGAAGACTTCGTCTACTGCGCCGATTGCGCGCGTGCCCCCTGGGGTGACAAACCCTCGACATGGATTGTGGAACGCTGCCGCCAAATCTGCCGCATGCTCGTTGCGCAGGGCGTTAAAAGCATCGTTTTGGCCTGCAACACCGCCACAGCCGAAGCTGCCGACAGCCTGCGCGCGACAATGTCGCTTCCCATCATCGGCATTGAGCCGGCCGTCAAGCCTGCGGCAGCCCGCAGCAAAACGCTCAGCATCGGAGTACTGGCCACGACTCGCACCATTCAAAGTGCGCGTTATTGCTCGCTCGTTGCGCGTTTTGCCAACGATGCGGTGGTTCACTCCGTGGCTGCTCCGGGACTGATGGAGTGTGTGGAAAGAGGCGACTTCGACGGCCCCGAGACGATGGCCCTGCTCCATCACTATCTCGATCCCCTGCGCGAAGCCGGCGTCGACAAACTCGTCCTCGGCTGCACGCACTATCCGTTTTTGGCCGACGCCATTACCTCGATCATGGGAGACAGGGTCGAACTCATTGAACCCGGGCACGCCGTCGCCGCCGTGACGCGGCGGCGCCTGGAGCAGAACAACACCCTTCGGGCAGCCAACGCGGCCCCTTCGGTGCGCTTCTTTGTGAGCGGCGCCCGCGAACACTCAGGGGTTTTAAACCGCTTGTGGGCGGGCGCGGCCTGCGTCGAAGAACTCGTCCTTTAGTGGTCGGACTTGATGCCGGCGCTGCACATGGAAAGCAGCGCATCGGGCGTGGAACCGTGCTTTTCACAATAACGGTCATAGGCCGCCAGAGCCGCAGCCGTCGTGTGCTCGGCGTAGATGCCGCGACGCGCAAGCCTTGCACGAGCAGGCAGAATCGCCTCTTCGGGTGCCGTTACCACTTCGATGCCGTGCTTGCGGATCATCGCCAGAATCTCGTCGGCGCGGGCGGGCTCACCAATGGCAATGCCTTCGGCCATGGTCGGCTCGGGCGTGATGTGCACGAGCTTTTCACTCCCCGATTCGATTGTTTTGGCAAAAGGCGCACAATGTTCGCCCTGCACAGCCACCACATTGGGGAAGTGGTCGATGGCGCCGCTGGCAAGCAGAAACTCCAGAGCATCCACGACGCCGATAAAGAGCGTCCCGTTGCCCAGTTCCACAAAGAGATTTTCCGGAATGCGGCCGAGCTGCTCGAGAATTTCAAATACGTATGTCTTAGTGCCTTCGTAGAAGAAGGGATTAAAGACGTGATTGGCGTAGTAGACGCCTTCCTGGGCCACCTTTTTTCGGCAGACGTCGGCACAGTGGTCGCGAGAGCCGGGCACCCCCACGGCGCGTGCACCGTAGGCCTCGATCATGGCGATCTTGTTCGGGCTCGTGCCTTCGGGAACGTAGATTTCGCATTCGATGCCGCAACGAGCGCAGTAAGCGGCCACGGCAATGCCCGCATTGCCGCTCGAGTCCTGCACGCATTTGCGCACGCCGATCTGCGCCATGTGCGCCACGAGCGCCGCGGCCCCGCGATCCTTAAAGGACAGCGTGGGCATGAAGTAGTCCATCTTGACCGAAACGTTGTCGTCAAAACGAATGACGGGGGTGAGCCCCTCGCCCATCGTCACCGACTTCCATGCATCGCCCTCAAGCCCCATGAAGGCGCGATAGCGGAAAAGGCTCCACTCATTGCGGTCAATTTTGTCCGGATCCCATCGGGCGCCTTCGTACTGCAGGGCATAAAGCCCGCCGCATTCGCAGGCTGGCCGCAGGGTGGTGACGGGCGCACGGGCGCCGCAACGGGTACAGATGAACTGCATGCCGAACTCCTCAATTTCAGTCAACAAATCCAGTTCATTCTAGTCCCGCATTCTGCCGCCGAAAGCAAAAAAAGAGACCACTCCAACGGAATGATCTCCTTTTTTGCCTTAACGGCGGGTCGGACTTTCGGCGCACTGCGGTATCGGCGCGACGTGTCGGCTTGCGGTGGTTTTGCCAGGCGTGGGGCGGTTCCGTCAAACGGGCCCGCGGCGCACGAACCAGCTTTTGCTGCCGCCGAACTTCCTGCTGTAATTATTCAGCGGAGTCCTGCTTGGTCGCGATCACCTTCTTGCCGCGGTAAAAGCCGGTCGGCGAGATGTGATGACGGCGATGCACTTCACCGGTCGTCGCTTCGAGGGCGGTCGCCGGGTTGGTCAGGAAGTCATGAGCGCGATGATTGCCGCGCTTGCTGGTCGATTTCTTATTTTGCTGGACAGCCATTTTTAAACCCCACGTGGGTAGATATTTGAAAACGCGAGATTATACCCAATTCCAAAAAGATTTGAAGGGCTCCCGCCAATTTTTACATTTTTTCTTCCAGACACTCGGAAGAATGGATGTAGTCCTGAATGGGATGCTCGATGCGACCGGCCAAAATGGGAACGAGCTGTTCAGCGGTGCCGTTCACGCGCGGCGCAAATAGGCCGTAGCGCGTGATGTAGCCGGTGATGAGCTCGGCAGGCACTACGTTGTTGATGGCCGCACGCATGCGGCACCCCGTGGAATCCTGCACGTGCTCGAACTCTTCGAGCGGACAATCTTTGAGCGAACCGCTCGAAAGGTCGGCAGTCAGATTGAGCGTCACGGCGTAGAACGGAATGCCGGCCGCCTTGCAGGCAAAAGCCACGGCAGTCGCTCCGGACGTCGTACTGATATCGCCGTTGCGGCACAGACGATTGACGGGACACAGAACGCCGTCAAATTTTTCGGTGAGCATCAGCGTGGGCACCAACTCGTCGATCACGAGTTCGTAGTCGATCTTCTCCTGCGCCAACTCCCAGCTGAGCACACGCGAGCCGCTCATCAGAGGATAGGACTGCGGTATCGTCACACGAACCTTTTTGCCCTCATCGCGTGCCGCGGTGATGGCCCCGGTGACCGTCCCCACGCCTGCACTCGTCAGTCTGCCGCAGGCGCCGAGCACCATCAGACGACTGTTGTCGGGAATCATCTCCTTGATGATGCCTGCGATCGCCGTCTCCTCTTCAATGAGAAGACGCTCGACAAAAGCAGCCACGCGACTCAACGTACGGCAACTCTGCTCAACGTCGAAATTGTTTTCAATGAGGTAGCGCACGACCGAGCTGAGCTGCTCGACGCAGAAAATCAAAGGCCGAAACTGCGGACGCGCTGCCCGAAGGGTATAGAGCGATTCCTGCAGGGTGTAGCGAAAACCGGCTATCGAAGTCGAGGCGCTGTGCTGCCGCGCTTCAAGCGCAACAGCATGGGCTACGGCCAAAGGCATCAGACTCGGCCCATAAACCAGATAGTCCCGCAGGGCCTGAGCAAGGGGATTGACGCTCGTGAAACGAAGGTATTGCAGACACTTGGGAAGAGAACGACAGTCCGCGACTTCAATGGCGTCGTCGGACACAACGATGGCTGATGGCAAACTCATAATGCTGCTTGAGGAAAAGTGCGGGGACAACGGTCCCGCCCCTGCCGAGTTTTATCACGATGAGAATAAGTATAAGCCCTGACATCGCCTCTGCGTGAGCTTTTCTTCAAAGGCGGGCAGCGTCCGAAAGCACGCGGCCCACCCGATGTCCGCTCGACTTTTTTGTCAGCGCAAAATGCGCAGCTTTGCAGTCACGCGCCGCGTGAGCTGCGACTTTCCGGCCTCAAAGGAAGGCGTCGGTGCTAAAGCCTGCTCCATCACGGCGCCGTCCATGGCCGCCTTCAGAGCATTGCGGGCATAAACCGGGCCGCTCACCGCATCCGAAGAGCTCCAGTCGAGAGACTCAATGCGAACCTTTGAGGGTGCTGCTCCCAGAGCAGCGGCCACACAGGCCGCCTGTCGCCGCACACTTTCGAGCGCCGTGCGCATGAGCTCTTCCTGCACCGCCTCGCGGGTCCGCTCGCTCACAGAAAAAGACACTCCCTCAAAACCGAAATAGCGGGCTGCCTTCCCAGCAACCTCGCCGACCTGTCGGATATCCGTCACGCGCACCGACAGGCTCTGCCGCACTTCCCAGCCTTCGATCTTGGCCGCTTCGCCGTTGGCGGGCTTGCCGTAGCGCGGGTACGAGTGCATGCCCTCGGTCTGCAATTGAATTGCCAAGCCGCCCGCCTTGAGCGCGTCTACACCTTGAGTCATGCGTTTGAGCACTTTGGCAGTGGCCTGCTTGAGATCACTGTGTGTTTCGAGGACGAAAAACTGCAGCTCAGCTTGATCATTGACCACCTGCGCGGAAGCCGTCACCGGCAAGGTCATGACCGTGCCGTTTTTGTCGATCTGCAAAGGCGCAGCTGCTTCTGCGCCGCGGGCATGAGCCGCGGGAGTCGTCCAAAGGGTCGCTGCAGTCAGGCCGCAAAGTGCCAGACAAAACACTGCAAGTCGGGTTTTCTGATGCATAGTCCTACCGCCTCCGCCTTTTTTGCGACAAAGCCGAATCAGGGCGGAACGCGTTCCATGGTGATGCTGCCTTTCCTCGCGTTCGGGAAAGTGCAGCGTTGCAAGGTTGATGGTCTAGGACTCGATTTTATGCATTCCGGCCGCCGCAAACTGCGCCAAAAGCTCCTTTGTGCCCGAAGCGAATTTGATAAAGAGCTTCGTCTGGTCGGCCTTTTCAGGATAAAGAATCTTTTCCACGCGGCCGCGTCCGAACACCTTGTGCTCGACCATGTCGCCGACCGAGAGCCCGTAGGCGTTGGGCACTTCGCTCTTTTTTTTGAGCGAACCCAGACCCGAACTTGTCTGACGCACGGCATATTCGCTGGCCGGACGAACGCCGGCGCGGCGCCAGCCGTCCGAATCCAATCGCCGCGCCCCCTCTCCGGAAGGCGGACGCTGCCAGCTCGGAGCGCTGCCCGTGCCGCGAGAACCGTAACCGCCGCCGTAACCGGAGGAGCCGTATCCGCTGCCGTAGCCGCCGCCCGAATACCCGCCTCGGCCGTAGCCCGAGGCGCCCGATCCGTAGCGGGCACCGGACCAGGCCGAGCCCGGCGCCTTGTCGACCACGGGATTGAGCTCATGCAGGTGCTCAGCAGGGATCTCGTCGATAAATCGGCTGCGGGGATTGCTGTTGGTGCGCCCGTACAGCATGCGCTCCGCGCACCAACTGATGCGCAGACGCTTGCGCGCGCGGGTCATGGCTACATACATGAGGCGCCGTTCTTCACTCAGAGCCTTTTCGGCTGCCCGATCGTCGTCGGCATTGCGCGTCGAATGCGGGAAAAGGTTTTCCTCAAGCCCCGTCAGATAGACGTTGTCGAATTCGAGCCCCTTGGAGGCATGCACCGTCATCATCTGCACTTCGTCGCGAGTGCCCGCATCATCGTTCTTGTCGTCGGCTTCAAGCGTAGCCTGCGACAAAAAGCCGTCCACGGGCGACATCGTGCCGCCGTCCATCACATCAAAGGCGGCGTTTTCCTCGTCAATGCCGTTTTCTTCGCAGTACCCCTTGGCAGCATTGACGATTTCCGACAGGTTTTCCAATCGAATGTCGGCGTCGCGCTGAGCCTCGTAGTGCGCCTTAAGGCCGGAGACTTCGATCACTTTCTGCACGGCCTCGGCGAGCCCCAGCCCTTCGCATGCTTCTTTGAGACGTTCAACAAGCAGCACAAAGCCGCCCGCGCGGCGCACCATGGGATCGACCTCGGGGTCGCTGATGACTTCCCACATCGAGCACTGACGCGTTGCGGCAATCGCGGCGACGCGTTCAACGGTCGTAGCGCCGATCCCGCGGGGCGGATGATTGATGACGCGCATCAGGCTCGTGTCGTCGGGATTGCTCATCACACGCAGATAGGCCGTGACGTCCTTGACTTCAGCTCGATCAAAAAAGCGCAGTCCCCCGTAGATGCGGTAGGGAATCGAGTTGGCGTTCAGGTACTGTTCGAGTACGCGCGACTGACTGTTGTTGCGGTACAAAATCGCAAAACTGCGATAGTTTTCGCCGCAGCGGCTGCGCGTCAGAATGTCCTGCACGATCTGTCTGGCCTCTTCGCGGTCCCCTTGCGCGTTGTAGAGCTCAATCCGATCCCCCTTGCCCTGATCAGTCCAAAGGTTCTTACCCATGCGCTCTGCATTGTTGGCGATGACGGCGTTGGCTGCGTCCAGAATGTGTCCCGTCGAGCGGTAGTTCTGCTCGAGCTTGATCACCTCCCGCACACCGTATTCCTTCACAAAGCGCGCCATGTTGCCTACCAGGGCCCCGCGGAAGGCGTAAATCGACTGATCGTCGTCGCCGACGCAAAACACCGAATTGCCCGCTCCGGCCGGATCAGACAATGCGCGGATCCATCGAAACTGCAGTGCGTTCGTATCCTGAAACTCGTCGACAAGAATGAACTTAAAGCGCCGTGCGTAGTGCTCGCGCACAAGTTCGTTGCGCTCAAGAAGCTCCACACTGCGAAGCAGCAGCTCGGCAAAATCAACGAGCCCTTCTCGCTGGCAGCGCCCTTCATAAGCCGCATAGATCGTGTGACCGGCCGTGTCGGTTTCATCGGCCTGCACGGCGGCGCTGCGAAGCCCCTTTTCCTTAAAGGTGTTGATCATCGCCTGTACGCTGCGCGGGTCTCTTGCCTCGGGATCAATTCCCGCATCCTTCATGATGCGCTTGATGAGACTGAGCTGGTCGGACTGATCGATGATCTGAAACGTCTTGGGCAAATTGGCTTCGACGTTGTGCAGACGCAAAAGCCGATGCGCTAGACCGTGGAAGGTTCCCATCCACATCTGACTGATGTCGATCGGCACCATCGCCTCAAGACGCGTGCGCATTTCCCGAGCGGCCTTATTGGTGAAGGTCACGGCAAGGATTTCGTAGGGGCGGGCCGCGCCGCGGGCCATCAGCCAGGCAATGCGCGTCGTCAGCACCTTGGTTTTGCCCGAACCGGCACCCGCCAGAATCAGAGCGTTGACGGGGGCCAGCTCGACGGCTGCGCGTTGACGGGGATTGAGTGTGGCAACGATGTCCTGAACCATGTGAAGTAAGCGATCGAAAGCAAAAAACGGCCACGATTCTAACCGATCGCATTGAGCGACACACGGCTGTCTCAAGACTCTGAAAGCACGTCTGACAAGACTCTCATTATTGAGAAAAATCATGCGCCTAAACGGGCCGCCGAGGCGTTGCGCAAAAGAGCACCCATGCCCGAACAAAGCGG